>DAINNQ010000013.1:0-18038 GCA_036735825.1 Alteromonadaceae bacterium
TAATGATGGGCCAGTAACGTTTACGCTGACAGTTTAGCGATCATTCATCATATAATTTAAGAGAAAACTTAAGAACGCTTCAGTTATAAATAAGCATTATCCATTGGTATGTCCGCATCGCCAAAGGGTTAACCAGCGATGATGTTGATATTGCGCTAAGCTATTTATCTGATTCATTTTTGCCGTATGCAATGGGAATAAATGTACTACGATGTTTTTATATTGCGGCACATTAAAATAGATCATCGAGTGTGTTTTTTTATTAAGCGAAATATACCTTAGAGCAGCATCAAGTTCTTGCTCAGTGAGATCGGGTAAATTTATTGATATCCACGCTGAAGATTCAATTTGATTGATGATGGTCGAAAGCCATTCTAGTGAGCTAGTTTGATTTGCTCCATTTAAGTAAACGTCGAAGATAAGCCAGTTTGTTTCAATAGCACTTTGTGATGTAAGCCATGAGTCGACAGCGCTTTGAGTATGTTTTATTGGTATTTTTTCAGGGTTAAAGTATTGATGAAAGCAATCTATGACATGTGAGCTTCTTTCAATACTTTCAATTTCTGCGTTGGGTAAATTTTTGGCTAAAAAACGGAGTAAATTTCCGCCGCCCAAACCAAGTTCAATAATGCTTTTAGGTGTGATAAACAATAAAGGTAAGGCAAGATAATACTGATGAGGCAGGGTGAGTTTACTCGGTAAACGCTTGAGCATAATGCTTTGCGTGACATGGCCAAATTCAAGCGAGATATAATGTTCAGTTTCCATAATCATTATATTTTCACTGCAATGGTTTAAATAAAGTAATTTGCTTTGTTGTTTATAAGCAGCTAATTTCATTTAATATCAAATAATTAATAACAAAAAATATACTTATAAGCATAGACAATGATCGAATGTAGAGCACCAAAATCTAAAAATGAATTCAAAAACTATTATTATTTACGTTGGCAAATCTTACGTTCGCCTTGGCAACAACCACAAGGTTCCGAACAAGATACCTTAGAAAAGCAGGCGATTCATCGAGGCATTTTTGATGAAAATGAAAACGTTCTCGCCATTGGCCGTTTGCACTTTAATGATCAATTTCGTGCTCAAATTAGATATATGGCAGTAGCAGAAAATGAACAAGGAAAAGGTTTTGGTCAAGCGCTATTGGCTGAGTTAGAACAAGAAGCGAATATTCGCGGCGCTCAGTCAATCGAATTACAAGCGCGAGAAAGTGCTATTCCGTTTTATCAGCGCGCAGGTTACGTCATCATCGAAAAAACACACCTAATGTATGGTGAAATTCAACACTACGCGATGAAAAAGGAGTTGGTATTACTGCCTGAGCACAACATGGAATCGGCTAAAGCATTACAAAAAAAATGGCATAGCACTATCCCGATAAGTGAAGTGATGAATATTGCCATCAGTTATTTCGATCAACAACAGTTAGTCACTCATTGTGAGCCGACAGTAAATAAAAACCTTCATAACACTATGTTTGCTGGCAGCATTTATACTTTAGCTACCTTAACTGGCTGGGGATGGGTGTATTTGTTATTGCAGCAACACCAATGTGCTGGCGACATCGTTTTAGCTGAAGGTTCGATAAAATATCTTGCGCCGATTGAAGGTGTGGTTTGTGCTAAAGCGAATATTGACCATGTAAAAACAAATACTGAAATATTTGCGAATAATCGAAAAATAAAGATCCATATTGATGTAGATGTTCTCTCGGGTGATATCATCGCTGCTAAGTTCTCAGGACAATATGTCGTTTTAATGAAGGAACCGTCCACATGTTAAGAGCATCAATATTTATTTTCTTATTTTGCTTAGGTTTACACTGCTTTGCTAACACGCAAGTAACGCAAACGTTAGATGATTTTCATCAAGCGGCTGCCGAAGCAGATTACGACAAATATTTTGGTTTATTAGCAAATAACGCTATATTTTTAGGAACAGATGCTTCTGAACGTTGGACAAAACAAGAATTTTCAGCATACGTAAAACCCTATTTTGAAAAAGGGCAAGGTTGGTTGTATCGTTTATCTTCTCGAAATATTTCACCGATAGCGGATACCAATTTAGTGTTTTTCGATGAACTTTTAGAAAATGATCATTATGGACAATGTCGTGGTTCAGGGGTGTTAATAAAAGAAAATGGCCAGTGGAAAATATTACAATATAATTTGTCAGTCATGGTGCCAAACAAAATCTCAAAACAAGTCGTTAGCTTAATTAGCCGCTCTAAAAATCAGGTAAGTAGTGAACAATAATATGGTTGAACGGAAATTGAATGAAGATAATGAACCAATGAAAATAGGAATTATTGGTTGTGGCTGGCTCGGTAAAGCACTAACGAAAAAACTGGTCAGCAATCATTACCTTGTCGTTGCAACAACTCAAAAGCAAGAAAATTTAACGAATATCTCAGCGCTTGGGGCTCAAGCTGAGCAGCTAATCCTTCCTCTAAAATCTGACGAAGGCAATAATGCTGCGGTATTTTATTGTGATGTGCTTGTTGTTTGTTTAACCCCGCAGCTACGTCGTGGAAAAACTGATTACGCAGAAAAAATTACCCAAATTGTTCAACATGCACAACGCGGCTGCGTGAAAAAAATTATTTTGATCAGTACTACGGCTATTTACGATGGCATTATCGGCAAAGCAACTGAAAATACCCCGTTAAAACGCCATATAAACAAAGTTGATATCTTGGCGCAAGCAGAGCAGGAAGTGTTAGCGTTTACTGGTAAAAGCGTAGTGATGCGATGCGGTGGACTTGTTGGTGAAGGTAGGCACCCAGGAAAATTCTTTGGTCAAAATAAGCAGCTTTCGGCTCCCAATGCTTACGTTAATTTAATTCATCAAATTGACGTGGTTAATCAAATATTTGCTTTTATTGAATCTAATTTATGTGAGGGTATTTTTAATGCCGTCAGCGAAATGGAAGTGACCAAGAAGCATTATTATTCGATTGCCGCTAATGCCTTAAACTTACCTCAACCTACGTTTGATAAAGACTCAGAAGTAGAATTGGGTAAACAGGTGATAGGTAATAAACTCAGAGACAGTTTACCTTATCAATATCAACACAATGATTTAGTGACGTGGTTATTTCAAAAGTAGCAGGGGATTTTGATATGTTAATTATTCAATTTGCCCTTTATACTGTTGAGCTTATTCTAAACTAATACAACTTAAAAAAGCGTTATTAAATGAGACTCCACAAGCGTAAGCTCCTAATACTGTTTTTAGGATTATTTCTTCATGTGTTAGTGTTTAACTTATTTTATGTGACACCTAATGGCGCTGTTTTTTATTGGCAAGAAAATTTTAATCTTCATGCGCTATCTGTATATTTATTAACGGCATTAATTAGCATAGCAAGTTACTTAGTCATTACATTAACCAGAACGAAACTTCGCGCAACTAAAATGCAGATTGGCGATAAAGTGTGGTTGTATAGTTCTTTGTTGATTATTCCGTTTATCTGTTATTTAACCTTATAAAAGTAGAGAATTAATCCGCATATCAGCTTGTTATGCGGCACCTAGCGCATTAATTCTCATATCCTATCTTATTTTATCTTAACCATTTCTCCCGTGCTTTATTTGATTTCTGTACCCAGCGTAGCCAGCCATTTATCAAAATCTAGCAAATTAGCAGGTAAAATGATTTTCCGACTTTGGTGACTCAAACCGCTCATTTTTTGCAAATATTGTTCGTTTAGTTGCATTTTTATCGCTTGATCACCGCCAGGTTGTTCTAATACTTCAGCTATTTTTCGAATAGCATTACTCGTTGCTTGAGCAATTGCTAAAATTTCAGCTGACTTACCTTCAGCCGCATTAATTCTGCGTTGTTTTTCACCTTCGGAAATATTGATCATTTCGGTCATTTTTCCTTCAGAACGATTTATACGGCTTTCTTTATCACCTAAGCTTTTCGCTAAAATAGCGCGTTTTTCTCGCTCAGCGGTCACTTGTAATTCCATGGCATTTTTAACTGTTAATGGCGGTGTGATGTTCTTTATTTCATAACGATGAACACGAATTCCCCATGTTTCTCCAGCTTTATCGAGCACTTCAACAACTTTGGCGCTGATAATATCTCGCTCTTCAAATGTTCGATCTAAATCAAGGGTGCCGATCACTGAGCGCGTGGTAGTTTGTGCAAGTTGCATAGCTGCAAAACGGTAATCAGTGATGCCGTAACTGGCTTTTAATGAATCAACAACTTGAATGTAAATTACCCCATCAACTTCAACATTAACTTCATCTTTAGAAAAACACTCTTGCGGTGGTACATCGATGGTTTCTTCTTTTAAATCTTGTATAAAAGCAACACGATCAATAAACGGTAACAGCATATGAAAGCCAGCTTCTAAGGTGCAATGGTATTTACCTAATCGTTCTACAACATAAGCAGATTGTGTTGGCACTAAACAGATGGCTTGAATAAATTTAAAAGCAAGATATAAGAAGATCGCTGCCCAAATTGCTAAAATAACAATATCAAGATTTGCTACGTTATTTGTTATCATGATTGGGCTCCTTTAACGGTTTGTGTGACTTTATCAATTCCTTCGAAAAACCCTTCTAACTTGGCTAATTCACTTGGTACAACTGAAACATCGGCCGTTTTTAATATGTCACCTGCTTGGCCGATGAACTGCTCAAGTAAGCGCATTTTTATTGCTTTATCACCACAAGGTAACGATGCAGCTTTCGCCACTAAATTTATCCCTTCAGCTGTTGCTAAGGTTAATATTTCAATTTCTTGGGCTTTACCGTGCGCTTCATTAATTTGGCGTTGTTTATCACCTTCTGAGAGGTTGATTGCTTCTTGTCGCTGACCTTCTGATAAATTAATGGTCGATTCTTTTTCCGCATGGGCAAGCGTAATTTCCGCGCGCTTTTTACGTTCTGCTTCCATTTGTTTTTCAAGGGTGTGAATCACATTATCAGAAGGAGTAATATTGCGTACTTCATAGCGCAACACTTTTATTCCCCAAGGATCTGATGCTTTGTCTATTTCACGAACTATGGTTTCGTTTAATGTGTCTCGTTCTGAAAAGGTTTGGCTTAAATTAAGTTTACCGATTTCGGAGGCATGGTTGTTTGGGCTAAATTAACGCTGGCGCGGCGGTAATCTTCAATACCGTAACTTGCTTTAGCCCCATCCATCACTTGAATATAAACAAGGCCATCAACATTTATTTGGATGTTATCTCGTGAAATACAACTCTGCGACGGTATATCGAGCACTTGTTCTCTGGTTTCATGACGATAAGCAACGCGATCAAAAAACGGAATGAGAAAATGTAAACCTGGCTGCATAACGGCTCTAAATTTTCCTAATCGTTCGATAACGCATACTTCTTTCATTTGAACAATTAACACTAACTTGACCAAAATGAACAGTAACGCCAATAACACAAAGGTGAGTGTGGCTAACATAGGTAACTCCTATTGTTGATAATGTATTTGTGAAAGGTTTTTCTGAGGTTATTTAATGGGTTCAACAACCAAGGAAATATTATCTTTACAGACGATGGTTGCATGGCTGCCTGCTGTTAATTCTGAACCATCGCTAAGCGCGGTCCATGTTGTTCCTTGATAGCTGACTCGACCAGCGTGAGTTCCTGGGCCTATATTTTCAGTAACGATCACTTCTTTGCCGTAAATGTCTAATTCTTCATAGACATTTTCTATAGTGTGTTCTCCTTTAAAAAACTTTTCTGTGAAAAAATAAAGAACAAAAAGTAAGATGGAAGCAAAGATAAACCAAGCGGTGAGCGTGAGTGCCCAGGTGTCGAGAATTTGTTGTTGCACACCTATAGCAACTAATAATGAAGCAAGACCAAGGTTGAGCAAAATGCCGCCAGGAACGAATATTTCAAGGCAAGAGAAGAGAATGGCGAGCACAATCCACGTTTCAAAAAATAATATATATTCCACTGACAACTCCTTGTTAAAACCCAGTACGGAACTTCATTTTCTTACATTAGCGTCACAATTTATTAACCTCATCAGCATAGCATAAAGTAATAAAATTGTTTCGCTAGTGTAATTTGAACGTTATCAGTGAAGACATAATATGTCAAACAAAAAAATGATAGTGCTCACGCTGAGGTCATTTTTGAAACTTGATGGCGAGATCTCTATGTTCAAGTTTGGTAGATAAAGGGCGCAATATGCCTTCTGCAATAATAGCCGCGTATAGAACGATCAATAAATTCACGGCAAACGCGGCCAAGAAAATTTCAATACTATTGACGGCTTCACTTGATGAAAATATAGCAATTGAACCTATCAAGGTTGCGATAAATGCAGCGCCATAAATAAACGTGATTTGTTTTTTGAGGATCACCGACAAAAATTCACTGGCTGGCGTGTGGTTAATGTCATTTGCAAACAGATAACCGAGCCCAGAGATAGATTTAATTAACCCGTGTGAGCCAAAAGCTATCACGGTAGACGAGTAGGTAAACAATACGAGAAAAAGTACGCCATAGAAGTCGGCAAACATGCCGAGATCTCCACCTAATAAAATTAACATTAAAACTGAACTACATACGACTAATAGCGCTAAAAAACTTTGCATAATATTTTTCCTTTTCCAATTAACATCTGGGGTTGAAGAAACAGGAAATAATTCTTTTGGGGAAATATCAAAGGCAGCGGCTAACGCTAATTGTGTTTCAGTTGAACTGTTTCCATCTTTTTCTGCGCGCTGAATAGTACGTAAACTTAAGCCAGAAACTTTCGCTAAGAGCTCTTGTGACCAACCATTATCTTTACGAAAATGTTTAACGCGCTCAGGTGAAATGTTTGAACTGATATGTTGCAATTGATACTCCAAAAATTACTTTTATGTTTCGCTGGGAAATATGCGTTGGTAACGTTGAAATAGCGAATGAATTGTTATGTCATTATAACGCCATCTGTATGACAGGCTAGAAAATTCGGCGGCTAAGCTAAATTGATTCTGTGTGTTTTAGCTACTTGAATGAATGTGTTTTTGATTTATCGATCGTTTATCTTGAACTCGCGATAATGAATTTCATAAGTGGTAAAATATAAATATTCAGTATCGCGAGTTCAGATCAACACGCTCTAGTCCTTTGATTTAATTATCTAGCATTTTAAAGTGATAAATTATTTAAAATATCATCATCAACTAAGTTTGCTAACGTCACTTTTAGTTTAGGCGTTCGCGCCATTTCACGTTTGATAGCGAAATTCGCTTCTTCGTTACGTGCCCAGCTACGACGGGCAATACCATTATTTACATCAAACAATAACATTGACTTTAATCGACGCTCAGCAGCTGCACTACCGTCAAGTAGCATACCAAAACCGCCGTTAGTAACTTCGCCCCAACCGACACCGCCACCATTATGGATTGATACCCAAGTAGCTCCTCTAAAGCTGTCACCAATTACGTTGTGAATCGCCATGTCAGCGGTGAAGCGACTACCATCATAAATATTTGAGGTTTCTCGAAACGGTGAATCAGTACCTGATACGTCATGATGATCTCGACCTAAAACAACAGGGCCTATTTCTCCAGCTTCAATTGCATCATTAAACGCTTTGGCAATTTCCATACGACCTTGTGCATCAGCGTAAAGAATACGGGCTTGAGAGCCAACCACTAATTTATTTTGCTTAGCATCTTCAATCCACGTAATGTTGTCTTGCATTTGCTGCTGAATTTCAATCGGTGATTCCGCCATGATTTTTTTAAGTACACTTGCCGCAATAGCATCGGTTTTATCTAAATCTTCTGGTTTACCTGAAGCACAAACCCAACGAAATGGGCCAAAACCATAGTCAAAACACATCGGGCCTAGAATATCTTGCACGTATGACGGGTATTTAAAATCAATCCCATTTTCTGCCATAACATCACCGCCAGCGCGAGATGCTTCAAGTAAAAAGGCATTACCGTAATCGAAAAAGTAAGTACCGCGTGCAGTATGTTTGTTTACGGCATCAGCATGACGCTTCAATGTTGATTGTACTTTTTCTTTAAAGAGCTCGGGCTCTTCACGAATTAAACGATTTGATTCTTCATAGCTAATATCCACGGGATAGTAACCGCCAGACCAAGGGTTATGTAATGACGTTTGATCAGATCCTAAGTGCACATAAATTTCTTGCTCGTAGAAGCTTTCCCAGACATCAACAATGTTACCGATATAAGCAATTGAAACCACTTCTTTATTAGCTTGCGCGGTTTTAACACGAGTAATGAGTGCTGGCATGTTATCAATGAGTTCATCTACCCAGCCTTGCTGATGGCGTTTAATGGCTGCATTTGGATTGACTTCAGCGCATACAGTGATGCAATTAGCGATGTTACCTGCTTTAGGTTGCGCACCACTCATTCCACCTAACCCCGCAGTAAGGAATATTTTTCCTTGAGGGCTTTCGCCTTTGTTTCCTTTTGCAGCGAAGACTTTACGAAAAGCATTCATCACAGTAATAGTCGTGCCGTGTACAATGCCTTGTGGGCCAATATACATAAATGAACCTGCAGTCATTTGGCCGTATTGGGTAACACCTAGCGCATTAAATTTTTCCCAGTCATCTGGTTGAGAATAGTTAGGGATCATCATACCGTTAGTGACAACAACTCGCGGCGCATCTTCCGATGAAGGGAATAACCCCATAGGATGACCTGAGTATATGTGCAAGGTTTGATCGCTTTCCATTTCACTTAAATACTTCATTACTAATAAGTATTGTGCCCAATTTTGGAATACTGCACCGTTACCGCCATAAGTAATTAATTCTTCTGGATGTTGTGCAACCGCAGGATCTAAGTTGTTATCAACCATTAACATAATTGCTGCAGCTTGCTGGCATTTTGCTGGGTAATCATTAACACTGCGTGCCTTTAAGTCATAACTAGGCTTAAAGCGGTACATATAGATGCGGCCAAAATCTTTTAACTCTTGGGCAAATTCTACAGCGAGCTCTTGATGCCATTCTTTAGGAAAGTAACGTAATGCGTTTCTTACCGCTAATTGCTTTTCTTCAACGCTTAAAATATCTTTACGTTTAGGTGCACGGTTTGCATTTTCTGGGTAAGGCTTTGCTGCGGGTAATTCATTGGGAATACCTTGCTTTATGCTCTCTTTAAAAAGCGCTTGTGCTTGAAAAGTCATGATGATTTCCCCCTGTTATTTGTTGCTTTTAGCGTTAATGTTAACGGTAAATGCCTGTGACTTTACTAATGCGATCATCGCATCTATATCTGGCTTTAACAGTCTGTCTTCTTCAAGCTTACTGACCTTGCTTCTTATCACCTGATAATTTTGTTCGATAATATCTGAACATTTATTTGGGCGCCTGAAGTCTATGGCTTGCGCAGCATACATGAGCTCTATAGCAAGAATTTTTTCTAAATTACCTAAAATTTGGTTAAGTTTTCTACCTGAAATGCTGCCCATTGAAACATGATCTTCCTGCCCCATTGAGGTAGGTACACTATCTGCTGATGGCGGGAAGCATAGAGATTTGTTTTCTGTAACTAAAGCTGCCGTAACATATTGTGGGATCATCATGCCCGAGTTTAAACCACCTGATGTGGTGAGTAGGCGAGGTAACCCGTGCAATCCTTCTAATAACAAATAACAACGACGATCAGAAATATTTCCTAATTCAGCTGCTGCAATAGATGCATAGTCAAGTACCATTGCCAGCGGTTGACCATGGAAACTTCCCCCTGATATGGCTTCTTCGTTACTAATCACGATAGGGTTATCTGTAACGGAATTCATCTCAATTTCAGCAAGTTCTGATAAATGATTATAGGCATTTCGAGAGGCGCCATGTACTTGCGGAATACATCTTAAAGAGTAAGGGTCTTGAACACGTCCACAATTGGTATGAGATGACATGTTTTGCGAACCTTTAAAGAACGCTCTCATGCGTGTTGCAACCTCAAGATTTCCTGCAAATGGGCGGGTTGCATGCAATTCTTCTCTAAAAGGAGATTCACTGCCTTGCATACCTTCAATACTCATAGCACCAGTTATATCAGCTAAGTTTAATAAATAACGCATTTTAGTTAACGCGGTGATAGCATGAGATAAAATAAATTGTGTACCATTTATCAGTGCTAAGCCTTCTTTGGCATGCAAATCCATTGGTGCTAACCCATTAGCTTCTAAAGCTTGTGCTGCAGGTACTATTTTATCATCTTGCCCCTCTTTACTTTGCCAGAATTCACCTTCACCAAGTAATGGAAGAAATAAATGTGACAATGGCGCTAAATCACCAGACGCACCAACAGAACCTTGCTCTGGCACCACAGGTATTAGATCCAATTCAATAAATTTAAGCATTCTTTCAACGGTTTCTAAGCGAATACCTGAAAACCCTTGGCTTAAAGCATGGACTTTGGTGATCAACATTAATTTTGAAATGGCTTTATCAACCGGTTCACCCACACCAACAGCATGGGTTATTAGTAAGTTCTTTTGAAGTAAGTTGGTTTCTTCTGGAGTGATCTGAGTGTCACATAAAGGGCCAAAGCCAGTATTAATACCATATATTGCTTTATTTGAAGCCGCCATTTTTTCCACTCTTTGGCGGCTGATAATAATTTTATCTATCGCTTCTTGGCAAAGTTCGGCTTTGATAGTGCCATTGGCAATACCATTTACAATATCAAGATCAAGGCGATCGATACCATATTTAAACGTCATCTTAACGCTCCTAAATTAAAAAGTTAAATGGCTACCTAAGCGGTATTTATTACCGGGTGCCGTCAGTATTGCTAAGCTGACCACACCTTGGCTTGACCATGTGCGTCGCTTAACTTGTAAACAGGGAATATGTGTTGCTATGCCTAATAACAAGCAAACTTCATCATCAGCTATAATCGCTTCCACTTCATTGGTTGCTTCAGTTAATGGTGCTTCACTCGATAAATACTCATGAGGTGTTATTTTGGCAAAGTTTTGCTGTAAGTAGTGTGGTACTAGTTCACTATTAACATAGCGTTGTTCTAATTGAATCGGCTCGTTGTTTTCAAAATGAAGAACTTCAGAGTAGTAAACCGTTTGTGATTCTTTTATGCCTAGTAAGATGGCTATTTCATGGTTGACGTCAATAGCAATCAATTCAATTTGAATGGCATGATGTTTGTGACCACGGTTTTGTATTTCATCGGCTATATTACGAATTTCAAGTAATGAAGATTGCGACTTAAACGTGGCGACAAATGTGCCGGCACCTTGAGAGCGAATTAATAAGCCTTGCTCGGTTAATTCTTGTAGTGCTCTTCTAGCGGTCATTCGGCTGACAGAAAATTCTTCGGCTAATTCATTTTCAGAAGGCACTTTGTCATGTTGTTGCCATTGGCCTTCTTCGATCATTTTGCAGATATGATTCTTAATCACTGTGAATTTTGCTGTTTTTGTGTGAGCCATAAAGGTTATATTCCTATCGGATTACTTGAGTACAGTATAACTTGTATATACAATCTCACAAGCATAATGCTTTTGTCAATAGTTGTATATACAAGCTTGCTTGCGAGTTGATGTTACGATAAAGTTGCGTTTGTTCTTTATTTTGAATTTCGCTTAAAAATTTTGTTTAAATAAGTTGGATTTTACCATGACACAATCGTTGATTCCTTGCAGTGCAAATTGGCAAACTTTACTGGTTAATGTAAATATCGCCACCATGACCGATGGTTGCTCAAGTTACGGTATCGTTGAAAAAGGCGCATTAGCGATTGCTGATGGGAAAATTGCGTGGCTAGGTGGTGTAGAGCAGATAGAAACTTTAACGCTCACTCATGTCAAAGTTATTGATGGAAAAGGGCAATGGGTAACACCTGGGCTGGTTGATTGTCATACTCATATTATTTATGGCGGCAACCGCGCTAATGAATTTGAGATGCGTCTTGAAGGCAAAAGCTATGAAGAAATTGCCAACGCTGGCGGTGGAATAGTTTCAACGGTTGCAGCAACTCGACAAGCGAGTGAAGATGAATTATTCGCCAGTGCTTTACCTCGATTAACTGCTTTGCATCAACAAGGTGCAACAACCGTGGAAATTAAATCTGGCTATGGATTAGACACAGCCAATGAAATCAAAATGTTAAACGTGGCAGGGAAATTAGCGCAAGCTTTACCTGTTAACGTAGTGCGTACTTTTCTTGGAGCTCATGCTTTACCGACAGAATATAAAAATAAGCCTGATGAATACATTGATTTAGTTTGTCATGAGATGCTGCCTTTAATCGCAAAACAGCAATTAGCGGAAGCGGTTGATGTGTTTTGTGAAGGCATAGGTTTTAATATTGCGCAAACTGAACAGGTTTTTTCTACCGCTAAAAAGCTTGGATTAGCACTTAAAGTTCATGCAGAGCAGCTCTCCAACTTAGGTGGAACAGAACTTGCCGCTAAATACCAAGCATTATCATCAGATCATATTGAGTTTCTCGATGAAGTCGGTGTTAAGGCGATGAAACAAGCGAATATGACGGCGGTGTTATTACCTGGTGCGTTTTATTTTCTACGTGAAACTAAACTTCCACCGATTGATTTGTTGAGAAAATATCAAGTCCCTATGGCGATTGCTACTGACGCAAATCCAGGTTCTTCCCCGCTCAATAATATTCAACTCATGCTCAATATGGCGTGTACGTTATTTAGATTAACACCGATAGAAGCGATTGCTGGTGTCACATGTCATGGTGCTAAAGCGTTAAATTTAGCGAATAGAAAAGGGCAATTGGCTGTTGGTTTTGACGCAGATATTGCTATGTGGAATATTAGCCAGCCAGCAGAATTATGCTATCAATTCGGTGTCAATCCTCTCACTTATCTCTTTAGTGAAGGTAAAAAAGTGATTTAATTAACTTGGAAAGCAAAGCTGACCAGATGAATACTTAGCAGGATAACTGTACAAAGTTATCAGTGTTGAGTAGTCTTAAGCTATCTAGCATTGATATATAGAAGGGTTAGATGGTTTGTTCAAAAGTTAAAATTTTCTACTTATTGGGGAGTTTATTGTTATTACTCTCTTGGCCTACTTTAGCGCTTTCATCTGCGGATCAAACACTATTTCGGCACTTTAATTTTGCTGAATTTAGCATCGCATTTATTTTAGGGTTAACGTTACCTTTCTTACTTTTTGTTGCTTTTTTAAAGCCAATATTGGCTATTTCTTGGCGCTATCCTGCGCTTTTAACGCTGACTCTTGTCATGCAATTTTACGCATTTTCTTATTTATCTTTTTGGCAAATACCTGTTTTATTAAGCTCGGCGGTGCTTTTCGTCGCTTTAATTTGTTTATGGTTAGTTGAACAAAGATCATCAAAAATAGCCCCTAAAGCGATATCAGCTTTTGTTTTAGTTTTATTAAGTTTATTTATTGCTGGCGTGTTCACTCTGCGAACATTTGATATTTACCAAATGTGGTTAGCCTTTTTAGCTGTAATGTCTATGATTGCCGTCACGATACAATTTCGCTCCAAAGAATCTAAACAACACTTAAGAGTTTTTAGCTTATGGCTAGTTATTGCTTGTTACGGTGTTGCGCTCTATCAATGGTTGAATGCTAACCTTGAAGGCGTTTGGATTATTTCTTTAGCGGTATTTACTTATACTTTAGCGATGCTCAACGGTTGTTGGCATATTGTTAATCATTTATTTATTAAGTTTGAACAACTTAAGCCTCAACTTCAGGGCGATATTGCAAGGGCAGAAAAAGTCGATGTTTTATTGGACCCCATTACTAATTTGCCTAACTACCAACAAGCCCTGAGCCAATTAAAACCTATCGTTAATCATGAAATCAAACGAAGCTTTGCCGCGATTGTTTTTAAACCGTTAAACTTTGAACAAGTAAATAAGGTATTAGGCCATCAAAATTCTGATATTTTGCTGTTACAACTTGCGTATAATTTACAAAAAAATGTCAGTGAAAATCCATTATTGGTGAACTTTAGCCATGATGAACAAAAAATAAAAATATCACGATTACAAGGGCTTGATTTTCTCGTGGTAGTCAATGGCGAGTTATCTCATCACCCGATAAAAATTGTAGTTGAAGATATTTGCCAACATTTAAAAAACTCTGTGCCTAAAGCAATGAGTTTTAAGAGTTTTTCGTTAAACTTTGAACTGGCTTTTGGCGTATCAATTTCTTCTAAAACACCTCAAAGTATTGAACAGCTTATTGCTCAAGCAAGTGATGCGTTACTTGACGCTGAATCTAATCATCAGTTTTTGAGTTATTTTGATCCCACGTCAGTGCTTTATACTGAACAGCAACTCGCCAAAATGGAGAAATTAAAAAAAGATATTATTGAAGAACAGCTCGTTTGGTTGGCACACCCGCAAATTTCACTGGTAGATAATAGTATTAAAGGGTTTGAATTAACCATTGATTGGCAAAGTTATGATGGTAAACGTTTATCATCCATCGAATTTAGTAAAGTTGCTGAATATAGTGGTGAAATTTATCGATTAACTAAACAAATGATCAAACAAGCTTTTGAATTATTAACGATTATGCAAAGGTGCTCGATAGACGGAAAAGTATCAATTAACTTATCTAGCAAAGATTTATTAGAACCTGAATTAGCTGATTATATTGAGAGTCAGTCTAAAAAGGCGAAGATACCGTTAGATAAACTCGTTATTGAATTGAGTGAAGAAGTACTTTTAAGCTCAGCTTTTAGGGCGAGAATGATGATCGACCAATTCAAGGCGATGGAAATCAATATTGCTATTGATAATTTTTCAGGGAGCTATGAATCACTGAGATATTTACGCAGAACATCAGTGCAGCAAGTGAAAATAGAATGCACTCAATTGCATAATGATGGCAGTGCGAAGTCAGAAAAAACAATCGTTAACGCCTTGATTAATCTAATCCGAAAAATGGATATTCCGCTTATTGCAACAGGTGTTAATAACCGAGAAATTAGTAAAGCCTATGAAGCCATGGGTGGAGAAGTGATCCAAGGCAACTTAATTCATCAAGGTGTCGAAATGTCGAAAATTTCAGCTTGGCTTAGCGATTGGCAAGCCACACTGAAAAAAGCTTAATCAATATCGAGAGGATCTGGCGAAAGAATAATCCCGGTATTATCAGCATAAATATGGTCATCAGGTAAAAAGGTCACGCCCGCAAAGTTAACGGCAAGATCGCTTTCCCCGTGTTCGTTGTCAGTAGCGCCAACAGGAATAGATACTAAGCCTTGAATACCAATATCAGCATCTTCTAAAGCGTCAACATCGCGCACGCTACCGTAACAAATAATACCTTCCCAGCCATTTTTTGCTGCTGCTTGTGCTATATAACTGTCGATAAGTGCTCGTCTGGTTGAGCCTCCGCCATCAATCACCAGCACTTTGCCTTCACCATCAGTTTCAACTATTTGTGTGATTAGGCCATTACTTTCAAAGCATTTTATGGTGACCACTTTTCCGCCAAATGAGCTTCTGCCACCGTAATTGCAAAAAATGGGTTCTACCACATCAACTAAATCGGCATAAATATTACATAGTTCAGAGGTATTGTATTCCACAGGATTATTCCTTTTATTTAAAAGTAATCTAGAGATAAGAATAGTATACAGGGCTAATAGTTAGGTACAAGTTCAAGCGCAAAGAATGTACTTGTAATCAAGTTAAAAACGCTATTTAATAATTTTAGGTCAATATTTATGGGAAACATATGTTGTGATGGCAGGAAATCTATTTGCTTTAGGGTTTTTGTTTGCCATAGAAACGTTAGTTTACAGCGTATTAGTTTTCTTGTTGTACGCATTTTATCAAGGATTTGGTAGACGCTATGTAAAGTATTGGGGTTTAAGCCTAGTATGTTTAAGTATTCAACATTTGCTGATGGCGCTACAGCAATACTTTAATGGCTATTCAGAAACCTCGTTAATACAAGTGCTGCTGACGTGCGGGATCCAAACCAGTCAATATTTGTTTATTTTTCTTTTTTGTTTAGGTACTTACTATACCAATAGCGCCAACAAGCTCTCTCTGGGGTTTTTAAAATTTTCTTTACTATTCACGCTTTCATTGGGTGTGATTACGTCATTCTTATTTGCCTTTGACGAATATAGTGTTTTTAATCGGTTTTATTTAAGAGAAAGCTTAGCTGATTTTATTTATGCGGGAATGTTTTTAACCACAGCCTTAATGTTACTTAACGCGATTAAACTGCATTTTTCTTCGAAAATATTAATGTGTTTTAGCTTTATATTAGCGGTTCGCTATTTTACTTCTTCATTTACCTCAATCATATTTCTTACCGACGCATGGTTTCAGTTCTTTTTCAAACTATTAGTGTATTTTGATTTTGGAAGTTTCACTATTTTAGGTTTTATTATGTTACTTTGGATGCAAGGCGCTGAACGAAATGCAGCCGAACAAGCCCGTAATCGAGCGCAATATTTAGGTGAGCGTGACCAATTAACGGGAGCGTTAAATCGCGAGCAAATTATAGAGAACCTTCCTCGAGCTATTCAATCTTCGATAGGCAATAACCAAACATTAGCTATTTACCTAATTGATTTAAAACGCTTTAAATTTATCAACGATACCTATGGTTTAAAAGCGGGCGATTTTATTTTAGGAGAAGTTGCTAAGCGTTTGACGGAAAGTTTGCTACTGCCTCAAGTTGTGGGGCGTATAAGTGGCGATTCATTTGTCTTTGCCGTAGAAATTAATGATGAAAGCCAGCAAGAAAAAGTGGCGAAGCACTTACATGATTTGATCTCGAGACCTTATTTTTGTAATCCGCAAGAAGTACATATTCAATGTTCTATCGGGTATTCCATTTCACCTGAAGACGGTGAAAATGCGGAGAGCCTGTTACAAAAAGCTAATTTAGCCTTATTTCAAGCGGAAAGTAAAAACATTGCAAGTGTGAAATATGAAATAGGCATGCACGTGCAAGGGCGTCATCTATTAGCAGTAGAAAAAGAAATACGAGCGGCACTTAATCGACAAGAGTTCGTTTTATATTTTCAACCTCAACTGAATTTACTAACCAACCGAATAGATGGTGTTGAAGCACTTGTTCGATGGCAGCACCCCACCAAAGGGCTATTACCGCCGAGTGAATTTTTAGATGATTTCGACGCCCTTGGTTTAAACGGTGATCTTGACAATTATGTCTTAGAACAAGCATGTGCAACGAATGCTAAGTGGTACCAAGCATATCAACGAAGAGTCACAATCGCGGTTAATATCACTGCGGTAGAATTTCAAGATCCGAAACTTGTCGCTAAAATACAAGCCTTGTTGAAAAAGCATGACATTCCTCCACGTTATTTAGAATTAGAAATCACAGAAAATGTGGTGATAACCGATCTTAACGTGGCAATGAATACCATTGTTATGTTACAGAACATGGGCATTAAAGTATCAATAGATGACTTTGGTACCGGTTATTCATCGTTAGCGTATTTAAGAGCCTTACCAATCGATAAAATAAAAATTGACCGCAGTTTTATTACCGAGTTTGCTCAAAATGATTCTGATTTAATTATTGTAAAATCAATGATTAAACTTTCGCATGGTTTAGGTAAGCGCGTACTTGCTGAAGGCGTTGAAAGTTTAGAGCAGCTAAACCTGTTGCGGAAATTAGGTTGTGATGCCGTACAAGGCTACTTTATTAATCCGCCATTACCCGAAGAACAATTTACCCATTATCTGACTCGTCCTAAAGCTTAGTGTTTCATTTTAATCATTTTTTGTAGAAAAAAACTGGAAAATTTTAAACAGGGTCTATACTTAAATACATGCTTTTTCGCTCTTAAAACAGCGTTCATGCTAATAAGAAGTTGTTATTAATAAGATAGGATTTAATTATATGTTGATTAAGCATAAAATGATTGTTAATACAGGGATATTAGCTGTTGCCATGTTATTGATGTTGGGATTGCTAAATTTTTCAAATGGTTCACTTGAAGTAGACATTAACACTGCCCGAACTATTGGTGATTTTGAAGCGGATATTTTAACCTTACGTCGCCATGAGAAAGAT
>DAINNQ010000014.1:0-17792 GCA_036735825.1 Alteromonadaceae bacterium
CTATATGATCATTAAATTCTTGATGTTCTACCAATAACTGCTCAACCTGTTGAAGATCAGCAAAAGCAAGTTGATGCTCAGCAATTAAGGCATTGGTCATTGCTCGATAACTCAAGGCTTTTATTAATTGTCTAGGATTATTGATTTCTTTCGCTAAGTTAACAGACTCAGTGGTGATATCTTTAGCTTGGTGATATTTTCCTTTGAAGTAGTGTCCCGCAGCCACTTTTAATAGCAGAGACAATCTAAGTGATTGGTCAATCCCCAAAAGACTCTCACCATCTAAGGCAAATTGCATAGCACGCGCTAAATCACCTTTATTAATAGCGGCATCTGCCAGCAAACTAAACACTTTGGCAATGGTATTGTTGTTATAAAACTCTCGGTTTTTAATCACATCACGCGATAATTCAACGACTTTACCATAAGGCAACGCTTCACTATCAGACAAAAACAATGCATCTACACGTGAAATAATCTCTTCAATATCTTTAATTTCATCATTTAAAGGAGAGGAAAAAACAGTGAAACAGCAAAAATATAATGATATAAAATAGGCTAACATGCGCTGCAACATTATTTATTCCTCCTGTTTTTCAATTGGTTAAATATTTACTAAATAAAATTAATAAAATTTTAAAGATATTATTCATGATAAAGGTTTACAAGCAAGCTTCATAGCTTATAATGATTTTTGAGCTGCTAAAGCTCGATAAGGGCAAATCTAGTGAAAGCTAGAGACGCAAAGTTACCGGTCTAAGGGGAAACCTAAGATAGCGGAACTACCGAATTTAGATATAGTGGGGGCTTGTCTATTTTTACCAAGTTCTACTTTCTTATCTCCTGTGTGCTTTGCGTGCCTCCCTTGTCCCTTACTGTTTTTATCTAATTTTTATCGGCAATATATTGTTGTATAACCTGCTCTAGCATTGACAATGGCATTGAACCGTTTTTCAAAATTTCATCGTGAAATTCTCTTAAATCAAAGCGCTCTTTTAATGCTTGCTCTGCTTGCAGGCGTAATTTCTTGATCGTCAATTCACCTATTTTGTATGACAATGCTTGTGCAGGCCATGATATATAACGGTCAATTTCTGTTTGAACGTTATGTAACGACAAGGCGGTATTGTCTGCTAAAAACGCCATGGCGGTATCTCGACTCCAACCTTTAACATGCATGCCCGTGTCAACCACTAAGCGACATGCTCGCCACATCTCATAAGTTAAACGGCCAAAATCACTGTAAGGGTCTTGATAAAATCCCGCTTCAATCCCTAAAAATTCAGCATATAACCCCCAACCTTCACCAAAAGCGGAAATATACGTACTGTTTCTAAATTTAGGCACATTTTTCATTTCTCTGGCAATTGAGCCTTGTAGATGATGACCCGGCACCGCTTCATGTAAGGTTAATGCCTCTAAAACATAAAGTGGACGACGGTCTAATCGGTATGTATTCACCCAATAATTGCCTGATTGACCTTCACGAGACGGCGGAGCATATCGTCCCGTTGTGTATTTCGGGGCAATATTTTCTGGTACAGGCACCACACCATAAGGCGTTCTTGGCAAAGTTTTGAATAAAGACGGTAATTGCGCATCCATTTTTTTCGAGATATAGGCAGCTTCTTTTAATAATTGCTGTGCTGAGGTGGCATAAAACTGCGGATCGGTACGTAAAAAATGAACGAAGCTAGCAAAATCACCTTGATGGCCCACTTTTTCAATAATCGCTTCCATTTCAGCACGTATACGAGCGACTTCACTTAATCCTATTTGATGAATTTCCTCCGCTGAAATATCAAGCGTAGTGTAATATTCAACTCTATTTTGGTAAAAATTATGACCATTAGGTAATGAAGAGGCGGCAATATTTTCACGCGCCTGTGGTTGGTAACGATTCACCATAAAATCATAAAACTGTTGATATGCGGCCATAACATCTTCGAGGATGACTTTGCTCGCTTGTGCGCGCAAATGTTGCTTTGTTTCATCGTTAATACCGTTGGGCATATCTATAAATGGTTGATAATAAACGCTTTGTGTAACATCGTTTTTAATAAATGCTTTTATCGATTGCTCAAAACCTTGTAAAACCACGCTCGGTTGAGTAAAACCTTCTTGTATTCCCAACTCCATCCACGCAATTTGTTGATCAAAATATGTCGGAATTGCTTTTAAACGTGAAAGATAATCTTGATAGTCTTGTGCTGTTTTAAATTGCACAAAGCGCGAAATTCTACTGATATCAGCATGAAATCCAGACTCGGCCGTCAACGGCATGTAATGGTCTTTATTGATATAATTGTCGAGTTGATTTTTGATTTTATATCGTAGAACAGACCAATTAATTTGCTGTTCTTGAGATAAATTTGCCTGTTTGATAACACTGAGTTTCTTTTCAATTTCTCGCAGTGATTGATGATTATTTAACAAATTCTCTGCTGACAAATCAGGTAATTTGGCATTATTACCTGCTTTTTTTGAGTCACTAAATGGGTTACTCGTTTTACTGAACGCATCATACTCTTGAATAATTTTTTCTAATTGCTCGCTTTCACTGGTGATATTTTCAGCTGAAAATTGACTGCATCCGACAATAAATATAAAGGCGATTATCGTAGACCATTGACTCATGAGTTGTTCTCATCCATAACGTTTTCACCACAATAGCAAAAATTTTTGCTATTGAAACCCGTTAAACTTTTTGTGAAATTGTAAAAATGTACCATTTTTTCGCAGATATCAGCTAAAGATCACAATTTATTAACACTTATCTGCTTTTTGCTATGGAAGTTTTGAATAAATTACTAGAGAATAGCGCTAATAATAAAAATAAATCGTTATTGCGTTAATAGAGGTTTGGAAGTAGTGAAGTATCATGATTCCATTAAACAAGCAGATCAAAAATTGGCTCTTGCAATTAAGCAATTGCAACTTTGGTATCTCCCTGCTTCTCCAATAAATTACGCTGTCAGTTACGAATATATCAACGGAAAAAATTCCGCCCTCATCGCTCAAATTAAACAGCAACTTTCTTTAGGTAAAAAACTCGATAATTTTTTTATTGAAGAACTCTATCAACAGTTTATTTTAGGGCAAGGCAGTTTTCGTGATGAAATAATCACTGAAATTGACGATCTGATCACCGACGTACAAAAAAACAATCAAAATTCGGTAAATTACGCCGACAGTTTAATTAAAAAAATTGATGACAATGTCGTCAGTTTAAAATCTAAAGATCAGCAAAAAATTGCCTTTGCTATTCAACAAATTGAAATTGCCTCTAAATCGTTTAAACAGAAGCAGCAACAATTAACTAAACAATTGATCATTTCGAAAAAACAGTCACTTTCGTTAAAAAGTGAACTAGAAGAAGTGAAAAAAGAGATTTACCTCGATCCATTAACGGGATTATATAACCGTAAAGCGTTAAACCAACACATTGAAACGTGGAGCAAAGAAGATCCTAATAAGAGCATAGCTGCCATTGTTATCAACATTGATCAGTTAAACCTTGTCAATCAAAAATTTGGCGCGCTAATTAGCGATGTTTTACTCTCTAAAATAGCAAACAAAGTCAGTAGTTATGTCGGTGAAAGTGGTTTACCTGTTCGTTCTGGACATGATGAGTTTCTAATTTTATTACCTGAAGTTGAGCGTCAAATTGCCGGTGAAATTGCTGAAAAAATTCGCCAAGGCGTTGAAAAACTTCGCTTTGTTAGCAGTAAATCAGGTGTGCGTTTACCGCAAATGACCATTTCAATGGCGGTGAATGATTTTAGATTGTCACAAAATTTTCAATCGATAATCAACTATACTCGCGATTTAGTCACGGATCTGCAACGAAGCTCGCATAATAGAATCACGATAGCCAGTTAATCCCTTTAAATATTACTCATTCCTGCTCAGTTTTTTAAGCGTTCAATACGTCAGCTAAAGACATTATTGTATTTTCTGAGAATACTTTAATGCCATTGTTAATTAGCAATTGAGCTGTGACCCCTTGACCCGCAATTTTTCGCTGCGTGAATGAACCATCATAAACGGTATGACTTCCGCAAGACGGACTGGATTCTTTCAATAAAGCGTAACGAATATTATGCTGAAAGCACAAGCCCAGCGCTTGCTGTGCTCCTGATAAAAACGCATCGGTAACATCTTCACCATCAACCGTGGTAACTCGATTATTTTTTTGATTGATTTCTGCAGGCTTTCTAGGAATTGGCAGACCGCCAGCGACTTCTGGACAAAATGAAACAATACGCCCTTGTGCTTGCCATTGCTTAAAAAAACGATTTACCAGCAGTTGGTGCCCTCCATCATAGCGAACATGTAAGCCTAAAAAGCACCCGCTGACTAAAATTTTTTCATGCACGTTATTTACTCATTAACAGAAATAAATCTTTCATCATCAAGGCTGATGGCTAATCTGAACTCTCTAGCCATATCGATTCAGAATAGCTTTCAATATTTAGGGTGAGATAAGTTGTTTGCCAATTGAGACTCACTTCCACTCGATCTGCACCATAAATAACCTCTTTCAACAAAAGATCAGGAAATTGACTAAAAAAATCACTAATTAAGGCTGAAAAATCGTCCTGAGACCAGGATTTTTGACAACCAATCACTATGATATTGTCAATTAACTCTCTGCCACTAAAGATAAATTTATCAGTCATTTGATTTAAACCTAAAAAAAGTTGTTCTCACTTCTATAATACTAAAAAAAGCAACGACATCGTTTATCTTTTTACCTATAATCAGTTCAGGCGTTTATCAATTTATTCAATTTAAAGAGAGAGAAAGTTATGAAAAAACTTACTTTAGCTGTTGCAGCTACAGTGATGATGGCATCTCCTGCATTTGCTGCAGATATTGCTGCTGGTAAAGCAAAATCAGCAACTTGTTCAGCTTGTCACGGTGCTACTGGTGTTTCTGCTGTTCCTATGTATCCAAATTTAGCAGGTCAAAAAGAAGTTTATTTAGTTAAACAACTTAAAGACTTCAAATCAGGCGCTCGTAAAGATCCTGTGATGGGCGCTATGGCGATGCCATTATCTGATGCAGATATTGCTAACATCTCTGCATACTATGCAAGTTTGAAATAATTTAATCTTTCTTGAAGACATTAAAGCGCTCAATTGAGCGCTTTTTTATTGGCTAATGCTTGAGTTTAGATTTAAAGCATAAAGCTTAATTGATAAAAATATTTAGCTATTATGTTCTTTGATGAGTAACAAAAACTCATGTCCATACCGTGCCAATTTGGTATCACCAATACCATTGATATTCAGCATTTCTCTTTTCGTTGTCGGTTGAAATTTTGCTAACTCTGACAGAGTTGCATCATTAAAGACGATATAAGGAGGAATATCTTCGGCATCAGCAATGTCTTTTCTTAAGGCGCGAAGTTTGGCAAATAATTTTCTGTCGTAGCTGGCTGTTTGGCTTGATTGACGCCAATAGCTCGCTTTTTGTAAACGTGGTGCCGCTAGCATTAAAGTCACTTCGCCTTTTAAAATCGCATGTGCAGCTTGAGTTAAGCATAGAGCTGAATGGTTAGATATATCTTGCTGTAAAAAACCTAAATGGATTAATTGGCGAACAATAGCATGCCAATATCCAGGGGTTTTATCGCGACCAAGACCAAAGGTTGACACTTGATGGTGGTTAGCTTGGCGAATTTTTTCATTCTCTTGACCACGCAAAACATTAATCACATGCTCAATATCACCTTGTTGCTGAATACGATAAACACAAGATAAAACCTTTTGTGCTTCTTGCAGGCCGTCAAATTGACTCGGCGGATCGAGACAAATATCACAATTGCCGCAACCAGATTGGGTATATTCGGCAAAGTAATTTAATACCACTTGCCGACGGCAGGTTTGCGCTTCAATAAAGCCTGTTATGGCTTGAAACCTTTGCATTTCAACATGGCGTCGTTGGGTGTTCTCACTTTCTTCTATGCGCTTACTTATTCGCTGTGCGTCAGCTTCATCATACAAAAATAAGGCTTCTGCACTAAGGCCATCTCGCCCAGCACGCCCTATTTCTTGATAATACGACTCAAGTGTTCTCGGTGGTTCAAAATGAATAACAAAACGAATATTGAGTTTGTTGATGCCTAAACCAAAAGCGACCGTCGCAATAACCACTTGAATATTGTCTTTGGCGAACCCTTCTTGAACAATATTTCGTATTTCAACGTCCATGCCCGCATGATAAGCCGCACAATTAATGCCCGCATTGGCTAACGATTTTGCTAACTTTTCCACTTGCCAACGACTGTTACAATAAATAATGCCACTGTCATGCTGGCGCTTTTTGATATAACCGATGAGCTGTTGCGTGCCTTGATATTTATCCGCCATGGTTAAGCGGATGTTTGGCCTATCAAAGCTATCAAGGTGAATGTATGGGTTATGCAACCCCAGTTGCTGCAAAATATCTTTACGCGTTGTTACATCAGCTGTCGCGGTTAAAGCGACAATCGGTATCGTTGGAAATTCTCGCTTAATGGTATGTAGCCGGGTGTATGCTGGTCGAAAGTCATGTCCCCACTGTGAAATACAATGTGCTTCGTCTATAGCAAATAAGCGAATAGGCAAGCTTTGCAATCCTTCAATAAAATAATGGCTGTTCAGTCTTTCGGGGGCAATATACAGCAGTGTAATTTCACCTTGAGATAACTTGTGAAAAATTTGCGTAATTTGCTGTTGCTCAAGACTAGAGTTAATAAATTCCGCTTTTATGCCTTGTAGTTTTAAACTATCCACTTGGTCTTTCATTAACGCAATTAAGGGTGAAATAACAACAGTGATCCCATCTAATAACGTTGCAGGTAATTGATAGCACAATGATTTACCACCGCCTGTTGGCATCAACACTAAACTGTCTCGACCTGTTAAGATTTGTTCAATTATCGCTTGTTGGCCGAAACGAAATTCACTATAGCCAAAATAATGTTGAAGATTGTCTAATAAAGCCGAGTGTGATGTCTTTGCGTTTGTGGATAGGGTATTCAAAAAATTATCATCTAAACTGTCAGTAAAAGTATTTTACCTGATAGCACGCCTAATAAGAAAAATTTCTTTCTTTGTACATTCGATGCTACTCTTTATCTTTCAACTCGTCAGACCAGAAGATTATGAATCAAGCAGAAATATTTAAGCAGATTGCGCAATTTTGGAATAATGACATGCCATTTAATCAATTGCTTGGCCTAGAAATTAAACATTTCGATACCCAACAATCTGAAGTGCGTTTTTTATGGCAAGACAAGCTAATTGGTAATCCTATTCAAAAAATTCTTCATGGCGGGGTAACAGCTTCAGTTTTAGATTTAGCAGGCGGCGTGGTTGCTGCAGCCAATATTATTGATCAACTAGAAGATTTGTCTCCTGAGAATATTTATCAAAGTTTAAAAAAACTCAGCACGATTGATTTGCGCACTGACTTTCTCAGGCCAGGAAGAGGAAATGAGTTTATCGCCACAGCTCGCATTATCAGAAGTGGTAGCAAGGTAGCGGTTGCACGCATGGAATTACACAATGAATTAAATGACCATATTGCCTTTGGCACAGGAACCTACATGGTTGGCTAAATCCCTTGCCATATTCAGTGTCATTTTGTTTACATTTTTTGGGCAAACTTCATCACTAAAGAGTCATGAGATTAAGTTATACATGATACAATTTTCTTTTTCTTTCATATTTACCTCATGACTCTTCAATCAACTAACGATACACGAAATGGTGTATTGAATGCCGTCAGCGCCTACGTCATGTGGGGCATAGCACCCGTTTACTTCAAATTATTAATTGCAGTTAGCCCTGACGAAATTATGGTGCATCGTGTTGTTTGGTCTTGCCTGTTACTTTTTATCATTGTGCTGCTATCGAGAAAATGGCCATCATTAGTACAGCTCATTAAGCAACCGAAAATGCTCGCTCAATTAGCGATTACGGCGTCTTTTCTCGGCGTAAATTGGTTTTTATTTATTTGGGCGGTCAATAATAATCATTTATTAGATGCTAGCTTAGGCTATTTTATTAACCCTTTGTTTAGTGTTGCTTTAGCAGTGATATTTTTAGGAGAGCGGCTAAGAAAGTGGCAATTACTTGCGGTAGTGCTTGCGGTTATTGGCGTGTTAATTCAATTAATTTCTTTCGGCTCGTTGCCGATTATTTCACTCGCCTTAGCAGGCACATTTGGCATTTATGGCCTATTAAGAAAAAAACTACACGTTGATTCCTTTATCGGTTTGCTCGTTGAATCAGTATTAATGTTGCCCATTGCGTTAATTTATTGGTTGTACTTTGTGGATAGCGACAGCAGTAATATGATGATGAATACTCAAACACTTAACATAACGCTTATTATGGCGGGTGTTGTCACCACAGCGCCGTTATTATGTTTTACGGCGGCGGCAAAACGTTTGACGCTTTCAACCGTAGGATTTTTTCAATATATTGGCCCAAGTATCATGTTTATCTTGGCGACATTTTATTATCAAGAGCCACTCATTGGCGCTAAATTGATGACCTTTTGCTTTATTTGGGTCGCTTTACTCATTTACAGTTTTGATGCGATTAAAGCCCATAAAAATAGAGTGTTGATAAGTCAACAACCTCAATAAAAATCTAACCTTGGTTGAATGAATTATTCTGCAAGCTCTTTTGGCAAGGTGATCATAAAACGCGAACCTTGCTGCGGAGCGCTTTCAATAACGATATCTCCATGTAATTTTTGCTTTATGATATTGTAAACAATGTTCATGCCAAGCCCTGTACCACCACTATGGCGTTTAGTGGTAAAAAAGGGTTCGTAAATATTTTGTAAAACCTCATTCGTCATCCCTTGGCCATCATCTGAATACACTAGGCGAATAATCTCCTCATCTTCTGAGTTTAGCGCGCTTGTTACTTCAATTTTTATCTTGCCCGACTCACGCTCAGTAAAGCCATGTTTTAAGGAGTTCGTGACTAAGTTAGTCAGTATTTGAGCGATAGCACCAGGCACCGTGGTTACCTCGAGATCATCTTCGCCAATATATTGATAATTCACGTGATACCGCTTTAACTCGCTTGATAATGTTTGCATTATTTCGCTGATATATTCGCTTAAATTAATCCGCCTGATTTCACCGATGACTTGATCCGCAGCGACTTGTTTAAAGTTATTTAATAATTCAATCACCCGATTAAGCGATGACATATTAAGCTCTGCGGCTTGTTCTATTGCATGCAGATATTTCTTAACAACGGTTTTACTTAACGCATTTTGCTCAAAGCTTTGTCTGACTTCTTTAGTGTGCTCTAGCGCAGAGCTTGTCGAAGTAACAGCAATACCTAAAGGCGTATTTATTTCATGGGCAACACCTGCCGTTAATTTACCCAGCGAAGCTAACTTTTCTGATTGAATTAACTGCTCTTGCATACTTTTAAGGTTGGTTAATGTTTGGCTGAGCTTGCGGGTGGTTCGTTTGTTTTTAACAAACAACCAAACAATTAATACACTAACAACAGCGGCAATGGCGATGATTAACACAAGCACTAACAAATAAAATTTTTGTTGCTCTATGTGTTCTTTTCGTTCAGCAAGTTCTTCATTTTTTCGAAAAAGTTGCTCACCTTGCTGATCAAGCTGTGACTGCTGTTTTTCTAAAATACTGCGATTGGCGACAATGCGATTCGCCATTGCTTTATTTTCACGGGCTGATTGCTCTGATAATTTTTGTTTTTCTGCTAAGTCTGATTTAGCAAGCGACAATTGAGCGATAACTTCTTCAAGTTGTTGCTCTTTAGCCGCAATAGATAACTGCTGAATATCAATACTTTTCTTTAATGACACTAATTCAATTTGTCGTTGTTCGGCAATCGCCTCACGGTTTGTCAGCTCTTGATTTAAGGTGTGCAACCGTTTTTCAGCTACATTGAATTGTTGGGTTTGCCTATTGAGCGTTTGTCTTAATTCACTCTCTCTTTTTCTCATGTCCTGCAATGCGAGTTCTGTCGCGCGATATAGCTCGGCAACATCTATTTCTGTTCCGCCCAATAACAATAATTCGGATGACATGGATAATTGTTCAAAAACAATATTCGATTTATTGACTTCAAATGAAATAGCAGAGGTATTCGGGCTATTTTTCAAATTAATCATGATGTTGTGCTTGTCAGCACTATTGTCTGTCACCAATAACGTCAAGGTTTTGCGTAATTCTGTCGCTAATGTTGAAAGATCGGTATCGGCATTTTCTGAAACAAACACTAAATCAGCCGTCGCCGCCTGCGCTGAAGATTGCACCAGTTGCACAAGAATAGGTTTATTTTTCACTAAACGATTATTTAATGATGCTGAAATTGATTGATACATCGCTGCATCACGATATACGGCTAAAGTAAATGAAGTTTTCTGTTGTTCGTTTGGCCATTGCACATGTTTAAAAAAATTTAAAATGTACGCAGATTTGATTTGTTCAAGGGTTAATTGCTGTGCAAGTGATTGACTTGTAAATAAATACAAAAACAAAAGTTGAATGAAAATAAGTTTTTTAAAGCGTTTTAAAGGCATAGCAATAATAAGTTCATATTTAGCACACTGATTAAGCTACTCTACTTTTGGATGTGAATAAAGCACTCTGAAATTTTCAAAAAGACAAATCAATGAGCAAGATGCTAACTTAGCTTACTCTTTTGAATAAAAGCATGCCTATTCTTCAGCAATACAAATTTGATTCCGACCACCTTCTTTCGCTCGGTATAAAGCGACATCAGCAATATTCATTTGCTCAGCTAATTCTGCAGTACTACTAAAAACGACACCGATGCTAACGGTAAAATAAATTTGCGTTTGTTCATGATTCACAGCTACTAAGGAAACTTCTCGACGAAAATCTTCTAACTTTTGGTAAATTTGTTTTTGTTCTAATCCAGGTAATAGCACAGCAAATTCTTCGCCACCCAAACGGGCTAATAATGCTGAGCTTAAATACTGACGTAAACACAGAGCGAGTGCTTTTATCACACGATCACCCGCATCGTGACCATAAGTGTCATTGACTTTTTTAAAGAAATCAATATCTAATATCGCTAAACCATAAGGCACACTTTTACTAATATAATTAGTAATATATTTTTGGGCATCATTAAAAAACGAACGACGATTTGGTAGTTCGGTTAAATAATCAGTATTGGCAGCTTTTTGAATTTTTTCAATATTATGAAGGTTTTCAATATTTTGCGTCATCCGACAATAAAACTCTTCTGGGCAAAATGGTTTTCGTAAAAAGTCATCTGCACCATTTTTAATAAAGCGTGCCGAATGCATCACATTAGTTGCCCCTGAAATACCGATAATAGCCATTTTATCTCGACTATATTTTTTACGAATCTCATTGGTTAATTCGATGCCATCCATTTCCGGCATTTCAAGATCTGTGATCACTAATTTAATATGGTCATTCTCAGCAATTATATCTAGCGCAGCCCTCCCACTGTCAGCCACAAATACAGTAAAGTTTCTTCTTTTCAGCAATTCAACAATATGATTTCGCGCAGAGCGGGAATCATCAACCACTAATACGCCCGTGCCTGTGTTTGCCATCTGCCAATAGAGAATGCGCTTTAAATACATGAACGCTTGGCTGTTTTCTTTAGGAATGTAATCGATTACAGGTTGAGCAAGAATTTTTTGACGTGTTGGCTCATCCATTCGCCCTGTCATCACCACACCAGGTATGCCATGAGAAAGCACTGTTGCGATTGCTTCACCATCTTCTGCATCAGGTAAAGCATAATCAATAGTGGCCGCAAAAAACTGAATGTCACCTTGTAGTATTTGTTCTACTTCTGCCAAACTTGCTGCGATTGTCACCTCATAACCCAAAGAAACAGCTATTTGCTTAATAACACTTGCTATCGCTTTACTGTCTTCAACCACTAACAATTTTTTTGACATAAACTCAACTCATTTTTATAACGCCTGTAAATTAGCATAGGCTACTACCAGCCATTTGCTACCTACATCAGCAAAATTTACTTGAATTCGACTTTGAGCGCCGTTTCCTTCGTAATTTAACACCACGCCTTCGCCAAATTTTTGATGTAAAACACTTTGTCCTAACTTAAAGCCTGAATTATCAAATGACTCTAAAGTGATGGTGTTTGAAAAGCGCCCAGTTGTTGCAGGCCGAGAAACTTGGCTTTGCATGCGAATTTCTTCCACGCATTCACTCGGTAATTCTCGCAAAAAACGACTCGGATTATGATGCTTTTCTTGCCCATATAATCGGCGACTTTCAGCATGACATAAATACAGCTTTTCCATCGCCCTTGTCATGCCGACATAACAAAGACGTCGTTCTTCTTCTAAACGCCCTATTTCTTCCACAGATTGTTGTGACGGAAACATCCCTTCTTCAAGGCCAGCAATAAACACCAATTTAAATTCTAGGCCTTTTGCTGAGTGCATGGTCATCAATTGCACTGCTGGCTCATATTCATCCGCTTGAGATTCGCCTGACTCAAGTGCCGCATGAGTTAAAAACCCGGTTAACTGGCTTTGTTCATTTTCTAATTCAGGGTCCATCTCAAACGTTTGGCACGCGGTCACTAATTCATTTAAATTTTCAATTCTTGCTTCGGCGCGCTCACCTTTTTCTGCCTGATACATAGCTTTTAAGCCACTGTGCTGTATCACATGATTGGCTTGCTGGTCTAAATCTAAGTGAGCCGAATCATCTTCAAGCTGGTCTATTAAATCGACAAAAGTTTGAATAACTTTAGCGCTTCGCCCCTTTAATTCTTGTTTACTTAACATGATTTGGCAAGCTTGCCACAAAGTCACTTCTAAACTTCGCGCTGCGTCTCTAAGTAAAGATACCGTGGTATTACCTATGCCGCGAGTTGGTGTATTGATAATGCGCTCAAACGCGGCATCATCATCACGATTATTAATTAAACGCAGATAAGCAAGGGCATCTTTGATTTCTTGACGTTCAAAAAAGCGTAAGCCGCCATAAATGCGATAAGGTAATTTTGCTTGCAATAACGCTTCTTCAAGCAATCGAGATTGCGCATTACTGCGGTATAAAATAGCAACGTCGTCCAGTGAATCTTCGCTAGAGGCAAGATCGCGTTTTTGCCACTGAGTAATTTGCCCAGCAATGAAGCGAGCTTCATCAATTTCATTAAACGCAGTGTAAATGGAGATTTTTTCACCCGCGTCATCTTGGGTCCATAAATCTTTACCTAAGCGATTATTATTATTAGCGATTAACTTATTGGCGGCATTGAGAATGTTGGCCGTAGAACGATAATTTTGCTCAAGACGGATGGTTTGTGCGCCGTCAAAGTCAGTTAAAAAACGCTGAATATTTTCTATTTTTGCGCCGCGCCAGCCATAGATTGATTGATCATCATCACCGACAATCATTACTTTGCCTTGCTCACGGCCGAGCATAGTTAGCCACGCATATTGAATCGCGTTAGTGTCTTGAAATTCGTCCACAAGCACATGAGAAAAACGCTGCTGATAGTGCTTAAGTAAAATCGGGTGGTTTAACCAAAGTTCATGGGCACGTAGCAATAACTCGGCAAAATCAACCAAACCTGCGCGATCACAAGCGTCTTGATACGCTTGATAGACTTTTACGAAGGTTTCTTCAGTAGGGTCATAGTGCGTTTCGATATGTGACGGGCGAAGACCTTCATCTTTTTTGCCGTTGATGTACCATAACATTTGTTTTGCTGGCCATCGCTTCTCATCTAAATTGAGTGCTCTAACGACACGTTTAACCAGTCGAAGTTGATCATCAGAATCAAGTACTTGAAATGCTTGCGGTAAATTGGCTTCTTGAAAATGCATTCTCAGCAAGCGATGGGCTAAACCATGAAAGGTACCTATCCACATGCCATGAATATTACCACCCACGGTTTGTTCAACGCGCGCGCGCATTTCAGCCGCCGCCTTATTAGTAAAAGTAACCGCTAAAATACTATGTGGCGAAACGTGTTCAACCTTCATCAACCAAGCAATACGTTGTACCAAAACCCGCGTTTTGCCGCTGCCAGCACCAGCAAGTACTAACATATTTTGTAAAGGTGCTGCGACAACATCACGTTGTTTGTCATTTAATGCGTCGAGTAGTTCAGAAACGTCCATAAAGATTTTTATCCGCTTGGATGATGAAAATTATATTAATCGGTGTAATTCGGTGACATCCGTTAATGCTAAATGAGGTAAAACTCTAAGCGGTTTACCAACATCATAACTTGAAACCCAAGCCGTTTGGCAACCAAAACGAAGTGCGCCCAGTATATCATTCGCGCCACAATCGCCAACATGCAATAACTGATGAGGTAATAGTTCAAATTGCTGACAAGCTCGAGCAAACATATCGGGTTCAGGCTTTTGTAAAAGACCATCACCAGCATGAAAAATAGCGGAAAAATACTCCGCAATACCGATGGCTTTCGTATCAACATTGCCATTGCTGATCGCAATTAGCGGCCAATGTTTTTTCAGCGCGGCTAATAAAAGATGAATATTTTCTGGCACAACAAAATCACTGCGCTGAGTAACAAAATAATCGAGCGCTTGGTTAGCCATTTCTAACGCGACTTGAGCATTAAAACCTAATGCCTGAATGCCTAAAAAGTAACTTTGTAGGCGTATTTTAGCAACGTCATGTGTTAATTCTGGCGTATGTTTTAAAGCAGCTTGACGAAAGGTATACCAGTAATGATAGTCGTAATCCCCGTGTGATAACGGCGGCAGTACTTGGCGAAAATACGCAATCATTTTCGCATCAGTAGCCATCATAACTGGGAAGTTATGATACAAGGTGTCATCTAAATCAAAACTGATTGCTTTAAATGACGATAAACGACGATAAAACTGCATAACCCTCTAATATATTGATGGCTGTTACGTCACAGCGCACAACCATTTTTCCTTACACACTGACTTGTTTATGAAAGTGTTATTGGGCAAATAAATGTTGATGAAGTAATTTAGCCACTAAACGTCTGAATTGGCTTAACAGCAAAGTATCCATACGTGGGTCAAAATGCTCAGCGTCTTGACTGCTGATCGCTAAAAACCCTAAAGCATGTTCGTTATGTTGCAACTTAATCAACACCACTGAACCCTGATGATGACCAGAGAAAATCAGTTCTTGTTCACGTTGTTGAATACGACCAAAATAATACTCATCGTCAGCTAAACGATTTTGTAAAACGCTGCCGCAATCTTGATCAATAATACAGTCGTGACGTAATTCAGATGGGTTAATCAACCACAATCTTAAGTCGGATAGCGACAATAATTCTGTGGTGGCGCTGTACAAGCAATCAAGTAATTCATCTGCGGTTTGGCAATCTAACAAACGTAAATATAAGTCACTATAAAGCACAAAAAGTTGCTCATTTTGATTAGCAATCGCCATCAGTGAGGTAATTTCTTCTTCCAAACCTTGAACTTTTTGACGAAGTTGCTGCTGCTGACGCTCAACCAATGAAACGGTACCACGTTGATTATCGGCTAATCGCAAATTAGCCACTAATTGCGGATGACGATTGAAAAACTCAGGGTTGTCTTCCAAAAAGCTGACAATAATGTCGTCAGATAGGTTTATTTCTTCACTTTGCATGATATTTTTTTCTACCCTTTGCTGTTCTAAGCATTCGTTTTCATTACTCATATCTGTAATTGTCCATCAAAAACGTGCACGGCTGGCCCCGTCATCTTGACAGGATTGCCAGGTCCTTTCCAATAAATACGTAATTTGCCGCCCGGTAATTGTACGGTTACTTGTTTAGCGAGTTTCTTTTGCATTTGACCAATAACAACCGCAGCACAAGCTCCGCTACCACACGCTAGCGTTTCCGCCGCGCCGCGCTCATAAACCCGCAACTTAATAAACTCTGGCGAAACAACTTCCATAAAACCGACATTCACACCTTTAGGAAAGCGTTCATGAATCGTTAATTGTTGACCGAGCTGCTCTACTGGCGCTTCATCAATGTTGTCTACGGTCAATACACAATGAGGATTGCCCATCGACACCGCACCACACAGCACCGTTTCTTCTTCACTGCGCAAAATGTAGGTTCCTTCAACTTTTTGGGCATTGAAAGGAATTTTACTCGGCTCAAATTGTGGCACTGGCATAGTCACGGTGACATTACCATCGCGTTCGATAAATAATGTCATTTTGCCTGAATGTGTGGAAACACGAATTTTATTGCGATTGATCAAACCTTTCATACGGACAAATTTTGCAAAACAGCGAGCGCCATTACCACACTGGCTCACTTCACTGCCATCAGCATTAAAAATACGATAATGGAAATCGAGATCTGGATCATACGGCGGTTCAACCACTAACAATTGGTCAAAGCCAATACCAAAATGGCGGTCAGCCAATAATCGAATTTGATCATTGGGCAGGTAAACATTTTGCGTGACATTATCAAGCATTAAAAAGTCATTACCTAAACCATGCATTTTTGAAAAATTAACTAACATTTATTATTCTCTGTACAACTCGTTAGTGAGTTAAGGTAATACGCTTTCACCCTGCCACAAACTTTCAAGCGTTTCGCGCTGACGAACCACATACGCTTTATCGCCATCGACCATAATTTCTGCTGCGCGAGGTCGGCTATTATAGTTTGAACTCATAGTAAAACCATAAGCTCCTGCAGAACGCACGGCTAATAAATCACCTGCTTTAATTGCGAGTTCTCTGTCTTTACCAAGAAAATCGCCCGTTTCACACACAGGGCCAACAATATCATAACGCTTACTTTCAATATCATTTCGCTCATTAACAGGAATTATTTTCATCCATGCCTGATAAAGAGCAGGGCGTATTAAATCATTCATTGCGCCGTCAACAATGGCAAAATGACGATCTTGGTTAGTTTTTAAAAACTCAACTTCGGTCACTAATATGCCAGCATTTGCCATAATTGCACGCCCAGGTTCATAAACTAAGGTGATGTCACGATCCGCAAGTTTGTTAGCAATAGCCGCTGCATATTCTTTCGGATGCGGAGGGTTCTCTTCGTTATAACAAACACCTAAGCCACCGCCAACGTCGATATGAGATAATACAATGCCTTGCTCAGCTAGGTCATCAACCAAAAGCAAAACGCGATCAAGCGCGTCTAAAAATGGAGTGATTTCAGTTAATTGCGAACCAATATGACTATCAATGCCTTTAACAGCAATATGAGAATAACGCGCTGCTTTGGCATAAATTTCATAAGCGTCCTCAATACTGACACCAAATTTATTTTCTTTTAATCCTGTAGAAATATACGGATGAGTGCCGGCATCAACATCTGGATTTACCCGTAATGAAATAGGAGCAATTTTATCGAGGCGTTTGGCTACGTCTTGAATACGGTCTAATTCAGCTTCTGACTCTACATTAAAACAGTAAATGTCTTTTTCAAGTGCATAAGCAATTTCGTCTGCTTTTTTACCTACCCCTGAAAAAACCACTTTACTGGCGTCACCACCGGCTTGTAATACTCTGGCTAGCTCACCTTTTGAAACAATATCAAACCCCGAACCTAAACGAGCCATCACATTTAATACCGCTAGGTTGCTATTCGCTTTCACTGCATAACAAACAAGGTGAGGACGATCACCAGCGGCTTGATCAAAGGCATGCCAATGTCGCTCAATTGTCGCGCGAGAATAAATATATAACGGTGTGCCGTGAGCTTTAGCAAGTTCACTTACTGCACAGTCTTCAGCATACAACTCTGTAT
>DAINNQ010000015.1:0-17598 GCA_036735825.1 Alteromonadaceae bacterium
TTTATTCATCATTAGGCTTGCCACTTGCCTGATTTGCCGCCTTCTTTAGTCAGCACTTTAATGCCAAAAATTTCCATGGCAGGATCTGCCGCTTTGCACATATCAAATAAGGTTAAACAAGCAACAGAAACTGCAGTTAACGCTTCCATTTCAACACCCGTTTGCCCGGTTAATTTGCATAAACTAGTGACTTTTATTTGGCTAAGCTCCGTATCAACAGCAAAATCAACTTTTACTTTGGTCAGCATTAATGGATGGCAAAGGGGGATCAAATCGCTACATTTTTTTGCCGCTTGGATACCTGCAATGCGCGCGACAGCAAATACGTCACCTTTCTTATTATCGCCTTGATTAATTAAAGCAAGGGTTTGTGGTGTCATTTTTATATAACCCACGGCAGTTGCTGTGCGAGAAGTCATCGCTTTAGCGGTAACATCCACCATGTTGGCTTCACCTTGTTGGTTAACATGGGTTAAGCTCACTTGCTCATTCGCCTTAAGATTAGATTTTTGCTCAGCCATTAGTTTCTGCTCTCGCATTCATCAACCTGTTGAATGTTCAAATGCGGGACGAAATTACATGGTCGGTGACTTGCATCGAGTTGTTCTTTAATCAATTTATCCCATGCTGTACGACATGCATTGGTTGAACCTGGTACACACAACACCACGGTTTTATTGGCGATACCACCAAAAGCACGCGATTGAATGGTTGATGTGCCAATTTCTGTTAATGAAATTGCCCGAAATATTTCACCAAAACCTTCAACATCTTTATCAAATAATGGCATTAACGCTTCAGGAGTATTATCTCTTGCGGTAAAACCTGTTCCGCCAGTAGAAATAATTGCGTGTATATTTTCATCTGCGATCCATTGAGAAACGATGGCACGTAGTTGATAAACATCGTCTTTTACGATGCATTTATCAGCAAGGTGATGACCTGTGCTAACAACACGTTCAGCGAGTAATTGACCTGAAGTATCATTTGATTCATCACGCGTATCAGATACCGTTAAAACCGCAATATTAAGTGGTACAAATTGCTTACCACCATGAGAATTTGAGCTAGACATGAGTATTCCTAATTGAGCTAAATGATCGTTTTGCGTGTTGCCATTCATCGGGAGTATTAGCGTTAAACAAGCAAATAGAATTTTTTGGGGTTAAGCTTTTGCTCGGCACTTGAGAGATCAATGAACGAATGGAGGGGCCATTTTTCGTGTTCTTTCGCTCACCGATATTATTCATTGAGCATAAAGCAAATTTTTCTTGAAAAAACTGTTCTACAAAGGCGGTTATCGGTAAGTAAAATGGTAAATAATGCTCTTGGTAATAGCAAACTTGCTGCGATAATTCACCCACGCGTTTTAGTTGTGTTAAGGCCTCTGCGGTCATTAAGGGTAAATCGACCGGTAACACTAACAAAGCTTTTGGGCGATATTTTTCAATAATGGTGTAAATGCCGCCCATAGGGCCTAAATGTGCGATTTTGTCTGCAACGCCATGCTGTTTGCCGCTGATAACAACTTGCTCGACGCCTGAATTGACTAATAATTGCTGACTAAAAGTCAGCATATCTTGATGGTTACGCGCGAGCAGGGCTTTGTCTGTTCCCATGCGTGAAGATAAACCACCCGACAAAACAACACCTAAACAATCGCTATGAAGTAATGTCATTTTAACCGCCTAACATCGCTAAGTTACGAGTCGCCCCTGTGAGGTTTTCTTGCAGAAAATGAGTGGCTTTTTTGTCGTGCATCATAGCGGCAATTTGCGCTTTTAAGGGCTCAACATCATCTTGTTGCAAATACTCTTTTAATGACAAACCTTGCTCGGTAAATAAACAAAGGTGTAGTTTGCCGAGTGAGCTGACTCTTAGGCGGTTACAGCTGTTACAAAAATCTTTGCTGTACGGCATGATCAAGCCGATTTTACCTTGATAATCAGGATGATAAAATTCTTGCGCAGGACCTGATGATTTATCTCGAATTGATGGTAACCAGCCATCAAGGATCAGGTTTTGCTTAATGCGTGAACCTTGCACATGCTGAGCATTAAAAAACTCTTGATTGTCACCTGTTTGCATAAGCTCAATAAAACGTAAGGTGACAGGCGTATCTTTTAGCCAGTCTAAGTACGTTTGAATATCATAACCATTGTACTCACGCATTAATACGGTATTGATTTTTACCGAGACATCACCGCTTGCTAACGCCATATCAACGCCTTTTAGCACATGCGATAATTTATTATGGCCAGTAATGGTATGAAATTGTCGAGGATCTAAACTATCAATACTGACGTTAATGGCGTCAATACCTGCATCATACCAATTAGCAAAATGCTCCGGTAGTTTATAGCCATTGGTGGTGATAGCGACTTTCTTAATGTTTTTGGTTTGTTTGCAGGTGGCAATGATTTGGGGTAAATCTTTACGTAGCGAAGGTTCTCCACCCGTAATACGAATTTTCTCGGTGCCCATTTCACCAAAGGCACGAGCAATACGCTTTATTTCTGGCAGCGAAAGAAAATCACGATCATTGTCACACTGATAACCATCAGGTAAGCAATAGTTGCAACGAAAGTTACATACGTCAGTTATAGATAATCGTAAGTAATAAAACTTACGACCAAAATTGTCAGTTAACATTCCACCTTTCCAAATGTAGGGAGGCTAACGTGTTTCCACGATAACCCTGGCGATTAAAAAATTAATCACGGCTAATAGCGCATATTTATTTTAACTAGTGTTCTAATAAAGTTAGCGCGAGAAGCTCGGCGAGTCTTGCATTGAGCATAGCAAATTTATATGACCTTATAATAGTGTTTTTAGTGATAACTAATGTTGATTTATGTCAATAAATGTTTCTACAAGCGGTAGTGGTTTACTTTTATTTAGCTGATAATAGCCGCAGTTATTTAATAAAAAGGTATTTTTCATATGGTTGATTGTTGCTCTGCTCCTGGACTTCTTCCTTTAGAACAAGCGTTGTCTCAAATGTTGTCGGTAATAACGCCAATCACGGAAAGCGAGCAAGTGTCGCTTGCTCAAGCATCGAATCGTATTTTGTCAGTGTCGATAAAAAGCCCTGTCAATGTGCCACCGAATGATAATTCAGCGATGGATGGTTATGCCTTTTCAGTTGATAGTCTTAGTGAAAATAACACATTAACATTGGTTGGCCGCTCTATGGCAGGTGAACCTTTCAACGGTGTGTGCCAAGCAGGGCAATGCGTGAGGATCATGACGGGTGCGAAAATACCTGACGATTGTGATACCGTGGAAATGCAAGAAAACTGTCAAGCAGATGGCGACACTATTACCTTTTTATCGCAAAGAAAGCGATCCGATAATGTTCGTAAAATGGGTGAAGATATTGCCCTTGGGCAAGCGGTATTACCCGCAGGTAGAGAGTTAACAACGGCTGATATCGGAGTGCTTGCTTCATTAGGTATTGATGAAGTGAGTGTCTATCGAAAAATTAAAGTGGCAATTTTGTCAACTGGCGATGAATTGAAAAAGCCAGGTGAAACATTGGCTGAAGGCGATATTTACGAAAGTAATGGCTCTTGTTTGCGCTCATTTTTAACCAAGCTTGGCGTTGAAGTGATTGATTTTGGAATTATCGAAGACAGTGAGCAAGCGATCCTTGCTGCTTTTAAACAAGCCGATGAATTAGCAGATGCGGTAATTTCTTCAGGCGGTGTTTCTGTTGGCGATGCCGATTATACCAAAACAGTATTAGCAAGCTTAGGTGATGTCGAGTTTTGGAAGATTGCCATGAAGCCAGGGAAACCCTTCGCATTTGGCTCGTTACCTAATTCTTACTTTTTCGGCTTGCCAGGTAACCCTGTATCTGCACTTGTGACCGCACATCAACTTGCTTTACCTGCTTTGTTAAAGTTACAAAATGTCAGTTACCAGAAACCATTAACCTTGAAAGCTAAAACATTAGATGGTCTGAAAAAACAACCTGGACGTGTTGATTTTCAGCGGGGCACAGCTTTTAACGATGAAGGTGGCGAACTCGTGGTAAAAACGACGGGTAGTCAAGGTTCAGGTATTTTGACAAGCATGTCATTAGCTAATTGTTATATTGTGATCCCATCATGCCAAGGCGGTGTTGCCGCTGGAGAAAGTGTCGATATTCAGTTGTTTGATAAATATCTACAATAAATATTTTGCTATTATTCGTGCGCTTTATTTGTTGTTCATTCAAGCATGTGAACCATGGTTCTTTATGGCTAAATAAATGACAAAACATTTGTATTTTCTGCCCGGTACCATGTGTGATAATAGGTTATGGTCACAGGTTGTTGAGGCACTGTCTGGTTATGATGATTATCAGTGCCATTTCTTATCGATTAATCAACAGCCGAATATAGCTGAAATATTAGGTGATATTCAAACTCAATTGCCAAACGAAAAAGTGACATTAATTGGTTTTTCTCTCGGTGGCTATTTAGCAAGCGCTTTTGCTGTTCAATATCCCGATTTTGTTGAACATTTATTGGTGATTGCGAATTATCCTGCGCCATTGCCAGCTCAAGAAATACGAGAACGAACTCGCACCGTTGCATGGATTAAACGAAATGGCTATAACGGAATTGCATTGCGCCGAGTATTGGCCTTGCTTGATAAAAGTGCTCAACAAGATAAAGAAATCATTCAGCTTATTATCGATATGGATCACGCCTTAGGTGAAAATGTGCTAACGCATCAATTGCTTGTAACGACTATGCGTGAAAATTTAGTTGATGCGTTACGGCAATTAACTATTTCAAAACATTTTTGTGTTGGCGAAAATGATAATCTTGTCTCGGTTGAATCTCTTAAAAAGCTCTCAAGCGATGATGAAGAATTTAGCTTAAAAGTATTGAATAATACAGGGCACATGGTGCCTTTAGAGCAACCTAAACTATTAGCACAATGGATAAATAGTATCGTTTAAATATCTGGGCAAAAAGTTAATCAGGAAACGTGGTTTCTTAAGCATCAAGTACTAAGTATCAGCTAAATTTAAACATAAAAAAAGCAACCTTCAATCGGGTTGCTTTTTGTTGATGTGGGTTTTGATATTTAAACGAGATTAAAAACTATAGACAATTGTCATGGCAGTTTGTGTATCTGTTCTTTCAGTGCCTTCATCCACTTCAGTGTTGTGATCAATAATAAAAGAAAACTTTAATGCCAAGGTTTCAATTAACTTGGTCGTAATTGATGTTTCAGCTTTATATTTGCTATTCGCGCCACTTTTCGGTGCATATTTGGCACTAAGTAGCTGTTTAAAATCAACATGCTCGTTAATTTTACGCACATATAATGCTTGAGCCTGAATAATAAAAGCACTTTGTGTCTCACTTGCCATCGTATCCGTTGCTTTGATTACATCACGTTTATAACCCGGACCTATATCGGCAAATAATGACGCTTGTTCGTTTTTAAACCACTCACGACCCCAACCAGCAGAAATAGAGCTTTGATTTTCAAAACCACTAAAGCGATTGTCTTCGTATGATACGTTACCGTAAACATAGTTTTTCTTTTTTTCGCCTAAGGTGTAATTTGTTTTTGATTCAAATGTCCATTTTTGGTCACTTGTTTCAAATTGATCAACCCCATCGTCGTCAGCTTGCTCAGTTTTTTTAACTAATAAGTCTAGGGCTACCGTGCTACGCCATAAGTCTTTTTCATATTTAAAATCAAAACCTGTTTTAATATCAGCACTTTTAGTGTTACCTGTTTTATATAACAGTCCTAGCTCAGCTGATGCAGTATACGGAGAGGCATCAGTTTTTGTCTCTTCAGCAACAGATATAAATGGGATACAACAAAGTGTTGCGACGATGAGTTTATGATTCATTTTCTTTCTCTTGATTTACATGTACAGATAATTGTGGATAAGGAATTTCAATACCGGCTTTGTCTAACTCAACTTTAATTGTTTCTAACAAAGCAAAGTACACTGGCCAGTAGTTTTCAGTTTTTACCCAAGGACGAACAACTAAGTTGACAGAGCTGTCAGCTAATTCACTAACACCAATCGTGGTAGTTTCATCTTGTAATACTAAAGGATGACTTTCAGTAACAGATTTTAAAATATCTTTGGTTTTGGCTAAATCAGCTTCGTAACTTACCCCAATAACTAAATCGATACGACGAGTAGGCTTGCGAGAATAGTTAACGATAGTGCCGCTCGTAATAGCGCCATTAGGAATAATAACCGTTTTGTTATCACCTGTTTTTAATTGAGTTGAAAAAATATGAACCTCTTCAACAACACCTGCATTACCAGCTACTTCAACAAAATCACCCGCTTTAAAAGGTTTAAATGAGATAAGCAAAATACCTGAGGCAAAATTAGATAATGACCCTTGTAATGCCAAACCTATAGCTAAACCTGCGGCACCAACAATGGCGACTAAAGAAGAAGTATTAAAACCTAAGTGAGAAATTGCAGCAATAAACGAGATTAGTACAACTAAACCATAAGTTAAACTAGAGACAAACGAAATAACGGTGTTGTCTACATTTTTATGAGCAAGTAATTTTTGCACGCCTTTACTAATAAGCTTAGCAACTAATTTACCTAAAAATAGAATAACAAGCGCGACAATAAATTTAATTGCAACGTCTTGTAACATAACTTGATTATCGATGATCCATGTAGTGACTGTATTCAAAATAATTCTCCGGTTCATATTTTGCGGGGGAATTATAATCAATCATCTAGGCCATACCAATCATTTCTTGAAACATTTTGGTGATTTATCGTGATTTAAAAGAAGATGGACGTAGTTAACGGTTTTTCGAGGAGAAAAACTTTCTACGTCCTTGTAGAAAGAGTCATTACTAATTAAGGGTGCGTTTCTTGTTCATAATGACTGTTTGGTGATCATCAAGCGGGATACACAAAATGATTTTAAAAACTATTTTAACTTATTTAATTAACGCTTTTAGCTCGCCTCGGTTATATCGTTCAAACATATTATCTAATGAAATAGGTTTAATTTTTGAAGCGTTACCCGCCGTGTTAAAGGCTTCATAACGTGCTATACAAATTTCTGACATAGCTTTTGTTGTTTCTGCTAAAAATTTACGCGGATCAAATTCACTTGGGTTATGCGCTAAAAAGCGACGAACTGCACCTGTTGATGCTAAACGTAAATCGGTATCGATATTGACTTTACGAACACCGTTTTTAATGCCTTCTTGAATTTGTTCTACAGGCACGCCATACGTTTCAGGAATGGCGCCGCCATATTCGTTGATTACCGCTAACCAATCTTGAGGAACAGAAGAAGAACCGTGCATAACCAAATGCGTATTTGGAATGCGGGCATGAATGGCTTTAATTCTATCAATAGCTAAAATATCGCCTGTTGGTGGGCGAGTAAACTTATAGGCTCCGTGTGACGTACCACAGGCAATGGCTAACGCATCAACTTGGGTTTTTTTCACAAAGTCAGCTGCTTCTTCAGGATCAGTTAGCATTTGTTCCATGGTCAGTTTGCCTTCAGCGCCTATGCCGTCTTCTTCACCAGCTTCACCTGTCTCTAATGAACCTAAACAACCTAATTCACCTTCGACAGAAACACCACATGCGTGCGCCATTTCTACAGTACGGCGAGTAACATCAACATTGTATTCGTAGCTTGATGGTGTTTTGCCGTCATCCATTAATGAACCGTCCATCATTACAGATGAAAAGCCTAATTGGATTGAACGTTGACAAACGCTTGGAGATGTTCCGTGATCTTGATGCATAACAACCGGAATATGTGGGAATTCTTCAATGGCCGCCAATATTAAATGACGTAAAAATGGTGCGCCTGCGTATTTTCTTGCACCAGCTGAGCCTTGCAAAATTACAGGGCTGTCAGTTTTATCAGCCGCAATCATGATAGCACGAACTTGCTCTAAGTTATTTACGTTAAATGCTGGGATACCATATCCAAATTCTGCTGCATGATCTAACATTTGGCGCATAGAAACTAAAGCCATGAACTAACTCCTAAGTTGTCATTGTAATCGATTAGATTAATTTAGGTTTCAAAACGAAACTTATTTGATTTCAAGTCGTAATTATATCAGAAAGAAAAACTATTTTGCACGCGTTGATTTGTTCATAGATATGAAGAAAAATCATATATGTAATGAAAAATGAAGGAATTGTTCGAAACTTACCAAAATATCTACGGGTAAACCGAAACTATAATGAAAATATCGAAAGTATTTATGTGATATTACTACGAAATGAAAGCATATATTTTTAAAGGAGCGTTTCGGCGGTAGTTAAAATTTAAGCAAATCGAAGGATAAGCTACAGTTAACACTCTAACTTTACAGTTGGCAATAAAAAAATCCTCATCGATTAAATGAGGATTTTGCTTTTCAACTAAATGTTTTTATTAGTTATTGTTACTTGCACGTTCTTCAAGAATCGCTACTGCCGGTAACTTTTTACCTTCTAAAAACTCAAGGAAAGCTCCGCCACCTGTTGATATATAAGATACTTGCTCGGCAATATCATACTTATCAACTGCAGCTAACGTATCGCCACCGCCAGCAATTGAAAATGCTGAACTTTGCGCGATAGCGTGTGAAATCACTTCAGTACCTTTTGCAAAAGCATCCATTTCGAAAACGCCAACAGGGCCGTTCCATAAAATTGTCCCTGCAGATTTAATTATTTCTGCTACTTTTTCGGCAGTTTTAGGTCCGTAATCAATAATGTCATCTTCTGGAGCAATTTCACTAAGTGATTTAATTTCAGTTGCTGAGTCATGTTTCCAGTCACTAAAGCCATCACGGGTTACGGTAACATCTTCAGCAAAAATAACGTCAGTTTCTCGACATAAACGTTGAGCTTCTGGAATAAGATCTTTCTCGTACAGTGAATTACCTACTTCGTTACCAGCAGAGGCAACAAAGGTATTTGAAATTCCGCCACCAACGACTAAAGTGTCTGCAATTTTTGAAAGTGAATCTAAAACCGTTAATTTTGTTGATACTTTTGAACCACCAACAATGGCCACTAATGGGCGAGCAGGATTATCAAGCGCTTTACTTAATGCTGATAGTTCAGCAACGAGTAATGGGCCTGCACAAGCCGTTGGTGCATATTTAGCCACGCCATGAGTACTTGCTTGCGCGCGGTGAGCCGTACCAAATGCATCCATGACAAATACATCACAAAGCGCAGCTAATTGCTTCGCTAAAGCATCATCATTTTTCTTTTCACCGATGTTAAAACGTACGTTTTCAAAAACGACAAGTTCACCTGCACCCACTTCAACACCATCAAGGTAGTTAGTGGCTAAACGAACAGGAACGTTTAACGCAGCTGCGAGATAATCAGCAACGGGTTGCAATGAATATTCTTGATTATATTCGCCTTCAGTTGGACGACCTAGGTGCGACATTACCATCACTTTTGCACCTGAATCTAATGCTAACTTGATCGTAGGTAAAGCTGCTTTTAGCCTTGCATCAGAGGTGATTTTGCCATCATTGATTGGTACGTTTAAATCTTCACGAATAAGCACTCGTTGGTTATTCAGTGCTAAGTCGGTCATTTTGATCACAGACATAAGTCAATTCCTGTTTCTTTAAATAATGAAAAATTAAGTATTTTTGTTAAGTAAGTTAGCCATTACTTTGGCTGTGTCTAACATTCTATTTGCAAAACCCCATTCGTTATCACACCACACTAACATTTTAATTAAGCGCTTATGGCTAACGCGAGTTTGATTGCCATCTACTATGGCAGAATGAGGATTATGATTAAAATCTATCGATACTAAAGGTTCTTCAGTATAGTCAAGAATACCTTGTAAACCGTTGTTTTTAGCATTAATAATCGCTTGGTTAATTTGAGCGATAGAGACATCAGTTGACACAGTTAGGCTTAAATCCATCGCGGTAACGTTAACCGTAGGTACACGCACAGCGATAGCTTCAAAACGTCCTGAAAATTTTGGCAAAATCCGCTCAATACCTATAGATAATTTAGTATCAACAGGAATGATTGACTGACTTGCGGCTCTAGTTCGACGTAGATCTGGATGATAAGCATCTATCACTTGTTGATCGTGCATAGAGGAATGAATCGTCGTTATGGTGCCACTTTCAACACCAAACGCATCATCAATCACTTTAATAACAGGCACGATACAATTGGTCGTGCAGGAACCATTACTAATTATCCGATCTTCTTGGGTAAGTGTGTCTTCGTTAATGCCGTATATGATCGTTGCATCGACATCTTGCTCGGCAGGGTGAGAATAAAGCACTTTTTTAGCACCTTGCTGTATATGCTTTTCGCTGTCTTGCTTATTCAGGTATATACCTGTGCAATCCAAAACAATATCAACATGATGTTGACGCCAATTAAGTTCATCAAGGTGCTGATGTTGGCTTAAATAGATTTTGTCTTGATTAATACTCAGTATATTGTCATCTAAACTGACGTTGTGAGAGAAGCGACCGTGGGTACTATCGTATTTAAGAAGGTGTGCTATGCCTTTAGGTTCAGCAATTTCATTAATTGCGACCAAATTTAGCGATTGGGTATAATCGTTTTCATATAATGCACGGGCGATACTGCGGCCAATTCGACCGAAACCGTTTATAGCTATATTTACAGACATATCTATTTCAAAGTTGAAAGGGTGCTCAGTATCTTCATTTGTACATGAAAATAATGAGCACCTTAAATGGTAGCTTAAATTTTTATGCTTAAGCTAAGCTGTTTACTGTGTTGACAACATTTTCTACAGTAAAACCAAAGTGCGTCATTAATACGCCACCTGGAGCCGATTCACCAAATGTTGTCATACCAACAACAGCGCCGTTAAAGCCTACATATTTATACCAAAAATCAGTATGGGCTGCTTCAATAGCAACACGTTTAGTGACAGTACTTGGTAAAACTGTTTCTTTATATTCAGCACTTTGCGTATCAAAAATGTTAGTTGATGGCATTGAGACAACGCGCACGTTTGTTCCTAAAGCATCAGCAGCCTTGAGCGCTAATTCTACTTCAGAACCTGTGGCAATTAAGATAATTTCTGGCGTGCCAACACTGTCACGTAATACGTATCCACCTTTGTTAATATCTTCAACTTGTTGTGCTGTACGAGCAAGAGCAGGCAAGCCTTGACGAGAAAAAATTAACGATGTTGGTGCTTTTTGACGCTCAACGGCATTTTTCCAAGCGACAGCGGATTCAGTTGCATCAGCAGGGCGCCATGTCACCATATTTGGTGTGGTACGTAAGTTTGTTAATTGCTCTATTGGTTGATGAGTTGGTCCATCTTCACCTTGACCAATTGAGTCGTGTGTATAAACAAAAATATTTTGAATACCCATCAATGCTGACATACGCACTGCGTTACGGGCGTATTCCATGAACATCATAAATGTAGCACCGTAGTTGATGAAACCACCGTGCAATGAAATACCATTCATGATCCCAGACATGCCAAACTCACGTACACCGTAATAAATATAATTACCAGCAGCATCAGTTTCTATACCTTTTGAACCCGACCATAAGGTTAAGTTTGAGCCAGCAAGATCGGCAGAGCCGCCCATCATTTCCGGCAATATTTTACCAAACGCTTCAATGGTATTTTGTGACGCTTTACGCGAGGCGATGTTTTCTGATTTAGCTTGGCATTCTTGAATAAATGCGTTGGCTTTTTCTTCAAAATCTTTTGGTAAAGTACCATCGATTACGCGGCGTTGATATTCCGCAGCTAATTCAGGAAATGCTGACTGGTAAGCGGCAAATTTATCATTCCAAGAGCTTTGAGCTGATTGACCTTTTTCTTTTTGATCCCAAAGAGCATAAATATCATTTGGTACTTCAAAAGCAGGGTGAGGCCAATTTAAAAATTCACGAGCGGCAGATATTTCCTCATCCCCTAAAGGTGCACCGTGACAATCATGACTACCTTGCTTGTTTGGCGAACCAAAGCCGATAATCGTTTTACAACAAATCATCGAAGGCTTATCTGTGATTGATTGAGCTTCTTTAATGGCAGCAGCCACAGCTTCAGGATTATGACCATCAACATCGGCAATAACATGCCAGCCGTAAGAGGCAAAACGTTGTGGTGTATTATCTGTAAACCAACCTTCAACTTCGCCGTCGATTGAAATGCCATTGTCATCCCAAAAAGCAATTAACTTACCTAAACCTAAAGTACCCGCTAATGAACAGGCTTCGTGAGAAATACCTTCCATCAAACAACCATCACCTAAGAAACAATAAGTAAAGTGATCAACAATATCGTGATTTGGACGGTTAAATTGGGCAGCTAATGTTCTTTCAGCAATTGCCATACCTACGGCATTTGAAATACCAGCACCTAACGGTCCTGTTGTTGTTTCTACACCTGGCGTATAGCCGTATTCAGGATGACCTGGTGTTTTTGAATGCAACTGACGGAAATTTTTAATGTCGTCAATTGATAAGTCATATCCAGAAAGGTGTAACAAAGAATAAATTAACATTGAGCCATGACCATTAGATAAAATAAATCGGTCACGATCAGCCCAAGACGGATCGGTAGGGTTATGCTTTAAAAAGTCACGCCATAATACTTCGGCGATGTCAGCCATTCCCATAGGGGCTCCTGGATGACCTGATTTTGCTTTTTGAACGGCGTCCATGCTTAACACACGGATTGCATTGGCGAGTTCTTGACGCGACGGCATAATTGCTCCAATTAGTATATTTTTGATGAGGGTGTAAAAATTGTCGCTATTTTCGCCTAGACTAGCCCTTCACTGCAAATATTATTGCGTGATTTGTTATATTTTATTGATTAATAGTGATGGTGTGGATTGAATTTTTATATTCTTATTAAATTTAAATAAATGTTATTTTTATATTTATTCGGAATGAGCGAGTCAGTATTCAGTGCATTAGTAATAAATTTTCAAGCAAGGTGTTATGAGATTTTTATGATACATCATTCATCTTAAAACAGCGTTGAAAGCGATTTTTATGACATTTTGACATGTTTTCGAGGTTTTTTACGTTAAACCATTGAAAATATAAAATTTATCATATAGATTTTATCCCGTAGTAAAGTTTGACGATAAGAATAATACCTATTTAGGATTGAATGATGAGTAAGTCTTCTCCAAAAGGGATCAAACTGACAACCGTAATATTTGCCGTATTTGTATTAGCATTGTCAGCCATATTGAGTAATACCTCAGTAGCTGCACACATGGATGTTAAAATAGCAAAATCAAAATGAATAGAAGTTTTGGATTAATTGAAACCCTGCCTCTGCGCAGGGTTTTTTATTGAATATTTATTAGAAGTCGCTTTAAGCTAGCTTTAAGTATAGCGATCAATAAGCTGGCGTCCCCACCAGGACTCGAACCTGGAGCAGCGGCTTAGGAGGCCGCAGTTTTATCCTGTTAAACTATGAGGACTATTTAAATAGTAGTTAATCTTACCAAATCGCTTTTTAGTGTAAAGCGACTTGAGCAAGGTGTTTTAATATCTAACAGCTAAATCATGTAGTTGAATACTGTCTAAAATTTGATTGTCTTGAGTCATTGCTGTAGCACTTTCTCTAGAAACATCAGTGACTTTTACAGTAAATGGGCTGACATTAAATCCTGCATACGTTTTTCCAGAATCTGTAGTGAAATTTTTAAGATGAAGAAGAGAAAACTCATCTCCAATTTTTACACCATGCTTACTTCCTAAATTGATATTAATTTCATTGCCTAGTACTTTAACAATTTTACCGCGGGTAGGTTGGCACATCATGTTGTCATCAATGTCGGTTATCACTTCATTCAACGTTTGATTAATGACGTTACCATAGTCGCTTTGCCAAAAAGTATTTGAGTAAACATCAACTTTCGCGCGCTTAGTAAAAGTCCACGGTGCTGAATTTGTGTAGTCTTTATTAAAAACAAGTTCACCATTACTTCCGTTATAGATGTAAACACTTAAATTAAAGTGGCGGTCAAATTCATCTTCTTGCCAAAATTGCCAGTTATTATTTTCTTCTCCCGCAAACGAAATATCTTCAATTTCTGAATACATGACAAATTGGCTATCGCTCATATCCGCTAAAGACATAGTGATATTTTTTATTTTTTCTGCTTGTAAGCTGTGCAGGTATGAAGAAAATTCTGAGCTGTTTTTCAAAATGAGTTTAGTGTCTAAATACATACCATCATGACTAATTTTCTTGGCGAGTTTATTGACTAGGCTTTTGTCTAGTTGGTAAATAGCCCCAACATTTGCTTGTTCTCGTTTGAGAATATGGCTTTTGGTAATGAGTAAAGATTTGCGGTAATCGGCAGAAAAACACTGTTTGCTTTGAGGGAAAATATCAGCACGAATAGTCACTGAAACTATATTCTCACCAAAGGTTTCATTAATGAGTTCAAATGAATTGACCGTACCAGTAGCTCGAACATTAATTTCATCTTGTGTAAGCAGCCCATTAACGACTTGTTGAACACTAGACACAGAAGCGCCAGCTACCAATAATGCTTTTTTCAATGCATTTTCTATCGCTTGGCTCTTAGCAAGTTCACTATTACCCTTAGTAACATAGGCATGACCTTGAGCTTCATACCATTGCGCATGTATTGATGTACTAAAAAAAGCACAGCCTATGAGTAAAATAGCTAAACGCATACATTTTCCTTTAAACCACTTGGTGTAAATAATGCATTTTGGTGTAAATAGTGCTTTAAAATAAAAGCACTTTGAAAGTGCCTACACTATTCCTATTCACCGTCATGCTTTGTTTGATGAAATATGCAGGTTTTATGCCTAAAGTGGATGTGCGTAAAGTTGGCGTAAAACATGCTTAGATATCTTGTTAAGAAAATCTTGTGGTAATTGAGGGGAACTCAATGAAAAAATGGTTATTACTATTAATTTTACCTGTAATGACGTCATGTAGCATGATGTCTTCAGAGGATGACTTCTATCGTATTGCGCACAAAGAGCGTGGTGAGATAGATGCATTTGAACTACCTAAGCATGCAATTAATGATGTGGTTAAAGGGCTTGCATATCAAATGCTTGAAAGTAGCTCTTTTGTCACCCCTCAAACACCTATTGCTGTTGCCTCTTTTGTTGATTTAAAAGATTTAGAGTCAACAAACTGGTTGGGTAATCAAATTTCTGAAAATTTTGTTCATGAATTGCAACGCCACGGTTTGATCATTGTTGATTTTAAAACCACAGGCCATATTCGCGTGACCAAAGACGGCGATTATGTTTTTACGCGTGATTGGAAAGAATTACCTGAACGTCAGATTATTGACTATGTTGTTGCAGGGACTATGGTGAAACAAGAAGATGGCATAATGGTAAATGCAAGAATGATTGGTATGCAATCGCGAGTTGTTGTAGCTACGGCTCAATCTTTTATTCCTAATTGGGTCATTGGTGATGAGTTACATCGTAGTGAAAATGTCAGAATAAAAGACGGAATGATAATAAGAAAAAGTGAAATGCTGACCGATGAAGACCGCGCAGTAGAAATTCATCAGTAAAAATTCATCAATTAAGTAGGTATTCAAGATGAAAGCTCAAGTAATTAAATGTTTAATTGTTGCTGCAACATGTAGTGCTTTATATGGTTGTAGTACGGTTTATGACAATAAGCATGTGCAATGGCAAACAGTTGAACCAGAGTCTTTTCCTGTTTTAACTGCGATTGGTCAAGCGCCCATTAGTTTGCAACATTCAACGAATAAAACCCAGCAAATGCTAATGGCAATTAATGCTTCGAAGCTTGCTGCCTATGCTGAATTAGCTGAGCAAGTGAATGGGCAACATGTCAATGGTCAAATCACCATGTCTAATTACATTATCAATGATCAACAGTTACGCTCATCAGTTCAGGGTATTATACGTGGTGCAACAGTGATCAAAAGTTACCCCGTAGGAGATACTTACACCACAGAATTACGATTAGATTTTAAAGATGTTTATGAAATCTACGTTGCATCTACCAATAAAAAAGAATTGAAAGACGTAACATATTATTAGGCAACGTGAGCATTAGAATTCGTATACTTTGTATAGCAGATAATATAAAAACGCCGACAATTATGTCGGCGTTTTTATTTGATGTTTGATATTTGAGTCACTTATTTACAATGTGAATGATGAAAATAAAAGACAACGTTATGCTTTAATTCCAATACTACTGAGACCACCACTCGTTTTGCCTTTATTATCATAAGTCATAGAAGATTTATTATGGTTTTGAAGCAAAGACGTTTTCATTCGTTCAACGGCCAATTGTGAGTGTTGGATGATTTGTCCGTTAACTTGGTTTTTATCTTTACAGCGATGTAAAGTGCTTTCAATGTCTTTCAATATTTCATCGAATAAGCCTTGGGCTTTTTCATCTTTAAATTGAAGGCTTTGTTCGAACTGTTGATCTAAACTTTGTATAGCCATCAATAACTGGTTTTTTTCTTCGCTAATTGCGGTTAGTTTGTTGGGATCTTGCAGTTGTAATATTTCTTTCTCAGAATCAATTATAACTTCTAGTTCTTGTAATTGAACTAGTTGTTGTTTTAATAAAGGTAGGTGTGATGACTCTGTGGACACGAATGTAAATCCTTGTAATTTAATAGTAATACTAAAATAGCGTTATCCAAGCTTAAATTCAAAACCGGCAATACTTGCAGCAAGCTTTTCAGGATTGATTTTATATTCACCTGACATAATTGCTTTTTTAAGCTGCTCAACTTTCTTTTGATTAATCACAGGTGCATCTTGTGCTTTTTTCTGCAATTCGCCCAGCTGCTTTGCTTGAGGAGTAATAGAAACAGAATCTTTACTCGCCATTTTAGCTTGTTCAGCAGTTACTGCGTTATTGTTAACTTGTTGCTTTACTTGTGTTTGCTGATCAACTTTTTGTTTGACCTGTGTGTTGTTTGACAAGTTATTGATATTCATAGCCATAATAAAATCCTATTGGCAACTAATCTACATTTCTATCTATCTATCGGCAAAAGCCTCAATATCTTTAATTTTTATTATAGATTAATTGCAACTTGGTTAACAGCCTTTACTTGCGCAATAATTGTACGGCCTGAGCGTGAGTTTCTAACTTTTACTTGCTCACCAAAAGTCGCATTTTTAAGTGCTACACCGGCAGTTTTGATCATAAAGTTGTCAGACTGTGCTGTGATGGTGACATTTTCGCCTTTACAAACAACACAGATCGCACGTTTGGTGATAACGGCACCTTTAGATAAAGTACGTTTACTTCTCGCCCCTATGACTAAGTTTTCATCATCTATTATTTCACTACGAATTTTATATAAATCTCGCCATTCAATAGTGATGTTGTCATGGCTCAATTTTGTTCCTTTACTCACCCTATTTTTTGTTACTAAAACAGGCATAGTTGTTTCAATTTTTACAGGTAGGTAAATACGCCATGGTATTGAACTTTTACAAGAAATTTCAACATTTACGTTTCTACTCGAAAAATTTTCAGGTATATTTGCGCTTAATGGAATATCGCATGGTTTTATTACAATTCTAGGATCAATTGAGGCTGGGGTTATTAC
>DAINNQ010000016.1:0-16798 GCA_036735825.1 Alteromonadaceae bacterium
CATCACAATCGTCTAGCATGATCAGCTGCGCAGCTGATATCACGGCTTGTAAGCCAGAGCCACATAAGCGGTTAACAGTAAGTGCTGGCGTGGATTCATCTAAACCAGCATTGAGGGCTGCCGTGCGGCTCATATACATGTCTTTTCTGTCGGAATGGGTGACATTTCCAATGACACAATGGCCAATATCTTTTGCGCTAACCTTGGCGCGTTCAACTGCGGATTTTATCGTGGTTGCAGCAAGCTCAGTTGGTGGAATATCTTTTAACGAGCCGCCAAATTCACCAATGGGGGTGCGAACTCCTGATAAAAACACCACTTCTCTTTTTGTCATTTTTATCTCTTCCTTACATTACAATTGCATTTCAGGCACATGCTTTGGCACGACAAGTTCACCCGCGGTTAGTTTAATAATCTCTTCAACTGACACACCGGGAGCACGTTCAATTAAATGAAATTTACCGTCTTTTATTTCGATAAAAGCAAGATCAGTCAGCACCTTGCTTATACAGCCTTTGCCAGTTAAAGGTAGCGAGCACTCGGTGAGTAATTTAGATTCGCCATGTTTTGACGCGTGGGTCATAGTGACGATGATATTTTCAGCGCCTGCTACTAAGTCCATAGCACCGCCCATACCTTTGATGAGTTTGCCTGGGATCATGTAAGAGGCTATGTTGCCACTAACATCTACTTCAAATGCGCCAAGCACAGTTAAGTCAACGTGACCACCACGTATCATGGCAAAAGATTCTGCGCTATCAAATACAGATGCCCCTGTTGCCATAGTGACGGTTTGTTTACCTGCGTTGATCAAATCAGCATCTACTTCATCTTCGGTGGGGAATGCGCCCATGCCGAGTAAACCATTTTCAGATTGCAGCATCACTGACATTCCTTCTGGAATATAATTAGCCACTAAAGTGGGTATACCTATACCAAGGTTTACGTAGTAACCATCTTTTAATTCTTGAGCGACACGCATCGCTAATTGTTCTCTTGATAAAGCCATGTTTTGCTTTCCTTTTAACTTGTTGAGCGAACGGTGCGTTGTTCAATACGTTTTTCGAACGTGCCTTTGATGACGCGATTAACATAAATGCCCGGTGTGTGGATTTGGTCTGGATCTAACTCACCTGGCTCAACCAATTCTTCAACTTCAACTACGGTAATTTTGCCGGCAGTAGCAGCCATAGGGTTGAAGTTTCTCGCGGTTTTCCTAAAAACCAAATTGCCGTAGGTGTCGGCTTTCCACGCTTTGACAATGGCAAAATCACCGGTAATGCTTTCTTCTAAAATGTATTGCCTGCCATTAAACGTTTTAGTTTCTTTGCCTTCGCCCACTGGGGTACCAAAACCTGTTGCGGTGAAAAAAGCAGGAATGCCAGCACCACCAGCGCGCATTTTTTCAGCCAGCGTTCCTTGTGGTGTCAGCTCTACTTCTAATTCACCCGATAATAATTGCTGTTCGAAAAGCGCGTTTTCACCAACGTATGATGACACCATCTTTTTGATTTGTTTATCAATGAGCAGTAAGCCAAGACCGAAATTGTCGACACCGCAATTATTGGAGACTAAGGTTAAGCCTTTTGTTTTTTTTCTTTGTATTTCTTTGATCAGCCCTTCAGGAATGCCGCAAAGGCCAAAACCACCAGCAATTATTGTCATATTATCTTGTAGTCCAGCCATGGCTTCTTCATAGCTGTTGACCACTTTATTAAACCCCGCCATTTGAGATCCCTTATCTGTAATGATTATTCGCAGCTCAGCATGGGTGAGAAATTTACTTTTATCAAATATAAAAAATATTGTTATTCATTTAAAAAATAAATATATTAAATGACTTATTTAGGAGTGTTAAATGAAGTACAACATCACGCTCAAACAGCTAGAAGCATTCGTTACCGTCGCTAAACAAGGGAGCTTTGCTGAGGCGTGCGAGCGGCTTTATATTTCTCAGCCAGCGTTAAGTATCAGTATCAAAAACCTTGAAGAAGCACTTGGGGGAAAGCTCTTTTTTCGTACCACTCGCTCGATTGAGTTAAGCCCTGAAGGGCGAGCGTTTTTGGCACAAGCAGAGCGGATATTGCTAGATACAGAAGCTGCGATAGATGATGTTCGTGATCGTTTTCTACTCAGTAAAGGCACGCTAAATATCGCGGTAATGCCGTCGTTTGCTGCGGCTAATTTATCTCGCTATCTTGCCGAATTTAAAAAGCTGCATCCAGATATCAACATTAAAATATCGGATATAGTCGCTGAAGATGCTATTGATATGGTAAGAGTCGGCAGAGCTGAACTTGCTATTACCTTCGACCCTGGTGAGCATGAAGATTTATATTTTCAGTCGCTATTTGAAGATCAATTTATTGCCGCGTTACCTGCAAATAACCCTTTGATACAAGGTCAGACAACTGATTGGCACTCGTTATCTCGCTTTCCTTTCATCGCTTTGCAAAAGCCATCTAGTATTCGATATCTTATTGAAGAAGCGTTAACTCGTCGCGGTTTAGCGCTGAATGTTGAGATTGAAGTCAATCAATTATTAACTATCGTGAAGTTAGTCAATCAAGGCATGGGAGTGAGTGTTTTACCTAAGTTATTTGCAAGCGAATTTAGCGAATCAGGTGTTAAGTTTTTGCCTTTAACGGATCCAAATATCAGTCGTAACATAGGTATCGTTACTCATAAACGCAAAGCTATATCGACAGCGGCAAGCAGATTTATCGAATTGATCAGCCAACTGAAATAAAGCTCGGTTCACCCTTTAGCTTCAGCCCCAAATATTTAATTGGATAGATGAGATGTGGGACTAAAGTGCCATGTTTAAATCTATCGTTTCATTCCATTATTAACCTCTAGAAATTTTTCTACGGACATAGTCCTGTGTCCGTGTAATAAAAAATTAAGAGGTCGATAAGTGATGGCAGTTAAGCGAAAAAATCTAAGGATACTTGGGCTACTTAAAGTAACGAGCTTAGTTATGGCGTTTTTTGTCAGTGTTTCTTCAGCGGCTAAATTTGCGCCCTTGAATGACTTTGGTGAAAACCCTGGCGATTTAACGGCGAGTTACTTTATACCATCATCACCAAGTAATGCCGTAGTTGTGCTGCTCCATGGCTGTGTGCAAAACGGCGAGCAATTAGCGCAGCAAAGTGGCTTTTATCAGCTCGCTAAAGCTCATGGTTTTAATTTACTTGTTCCTCAACAACACAGTAAAAACAATATTAAAGACTGCTTTAATTGGTTTTCACCACAAGACATATCGCATGACAGTGGCGAACTTAAATCGATTGTGAATATGATAAAACATGCAAGCCAGCAAATTGAACAACCACGAGTGTTTCTTGTTGGCTTATCGGCAGGTGGGGCAATGGCAACGGGTTTGCTGTCGTTATATCCCGAAATGTTTGCAGCGGGAGCTGTGATAGCTGGCTTACCTTTTCCTTGTGCTGATAACTTAACCAAAGCGATTTCTTGTATGCGTAATGGCCCGTCGCAAACACCACAAGAACTGGCTGAATCAGTTAACCATTTAAACAAAAATAAACAAAGCCCTTGGCCCGCTATTTCCATTTGGACAGGCAGTAAAGATCAAGTGGTTAATCCTCTCAATGCTCAATATCTCGCCAAACAGTGGTTGTTGCTAATTGGTCAAAAAGAACCCGCGAAGGTCAGTCAAGGTGATGGCTACAAGCGCTCTTTGTGGGCAGCTGATAACAAACCAAAAGTTGAGTTAGTAGAGCTTGAAAATTTAGGTCATGGTTTGCCCATAAATTCTGAACAAATGTATGGCGGAGAAGAAGGGGCGTTCTTATTAAAAAGCCCATTACCAAGTGCGTTGGAAATTATTAAATTTTGGTCTTTATTGAGCGAGTAATCAGCTCTTTAATAGTAGGTTTTGTTTTTAAAATTGTTAATAAACAGCTGATTACAGAATTTTTGAAAGGTATACTACTATAGTACAAATTCTTTTTTCAAATTCTTCATATACAGTTTTAAACAGTTAAAAAATTGCACTCAATTAACTAGTAAATCGAAAAAATAAATCGAATAAATAAAACAAGAAATCGGGGAAGAAAATGAAACAAAGCATGAAAAATAAAAGTTATCTTGCTTTAGCAATTGTCGCAGCGCTTGCTAGTCAAAGTGCTGTTGCTGAACAAGCAGATGCTGCTGAGTCAGAAAAGTCTGGCTTAGAGCGAATTGAAGTAACAGCGCGTAAGTCACTTGAGAGCTTACAAGAAGTGCCTGTGGCAATCACCTCAATTAACGCCGACGAAATGTCAGAGCGTGGCATAGAAGTGATTACTGAAGTTCAGCAATTCTCGCCAAATACTACGTTACAACGCAGCCGTGGTACAAACTCAACTATCACTGCATTTATTAGAGGTGTTGGTCAGCAAGATCCTCTTTGGGGCTATGAGGCAGGTGTAGGTATTTACATTGATGATGTGTACATGGCTCGTCCTCAAGGTGCGGTTTTAGATTTGCTTGATGTTGAACGTGTTGAGGTTTTGCGCGGTCCACAAGGCACGCTTTATGGTAAAAACACCATAGGTGGCGCCATGAAATACGTCACCAAAGTTATGTCGGGTGATGCTGAATTTAAAGTGCAAGGTACGGTCGGTGATTACAATCAAAAAGACATTAAACTTACGGGGCAGGTGCCGTTAATTGACAATAAACTTTACTTCGGTTTTGGTGTTGCCAGTTTAAATCGTGATGGTTTTGGAGAGTTCCTTGAATCTGATCTTTCTGGTCAAAACATGGAAAACTACGACAAAGATGTGAAGGCTTTTCGCGCGACATTAGAATATCGTCCAACGGATGATCTATTTTTCCGTTTAAATTATGACAAAACCGAAGATGAATCTAATGCCAAAGGAGGCTATCGTTTATTACCAAGTGTATTAACCGATGCTCCTGTACCTGATAGTGTTTTTGATTCTTACACCAGTTTGCCGACGTGGAACAAAGTTGAGCTGGAAGGCTTGAGTTTAACCGCACAATGGCAAGTCTCAGATTACACAAGCCTGAAATATGTCGCATCATCGCGTGAAAGCTATTCACCAACGAATATCGACTTTGATAATACGCCACTGCGCATTTTTGATGTCCCTGCCATTTACGATGACGAACAAACTTCTCATGAGCTGCAGTTAAATAACTACGGTGATAACTACAAATTTGTCTCTGGGCTTTACTATTACGATGGCAAATCTTGTGGTCAATTTGAAGCAATCCTTGAAGTGTTAGGGAATGCTATTGGTGTGCCAGGTTTAACCCGTGAAGTGAGCGGTTGTAATAAATCAACCAGCACGGCAGTTTATGCGCAGATGAGTTATGACCTAACAGACAAATGGTCAGTCACAGCGGGCGCTCGTTACACCAAAGATAAAAAAGAAGCGTATGTTAACAACGGCTTAATTTTCGCCACTGTCTATCCAGAATCTGGCTGGGTTCCTGGCTATGTGCGTCCAGAAGGTGACTTAGTACCAGAAGTACTCAATGATGACGAAGATTGGTCTAAATTCACACCTCGCATCGGTGTTGAGTATCAGGCAAATGACGATTTAATGTTCTTTGCCAGTTTTGCCCAAGGCTTTAAATCAGGTACTTTTAATCCGCGTGCTACCACTGCCGAGCCAGCGGCTGATCCAGAAGAAGTTGATTCATTTGAAATCGGTATGAAAAGCGAATGGCTTGATAACCGTTTGCGCGCTAACGTAACGTTATTTTCACTCGATCATAAAGATCGTCAATATATTTCGGTGTTACCAGGTAAAACGGCTGCCGATTTAAACCAACGCTTAGGTAATATTGGTGCGTCAGAAGCAACCGGTATTGAAGCGGAATTGACCTTTTTGGCGACAGACAACCTGATGCTAAACGCAAGTATCGGTACCATAGATTCAGAGTTTAAAGAAGTTATTGATTACGATGCCAATGGCAACCCTTTCGATAAATCAGATCGTTTTACTATTTCGAACACACCTGATTACACGTTTAATTTAGGCGCTAATTACACTATGGAATCAAGTGTTGGCGACTTTGTTTTCAACGCTAGTTACTACTACCGTGATGACTATGTGTTATTTGAAGAAGATAGCTTACTTACCCAAGATGGCTACGGAATCGTTAATCTAGGTATCAACTGGTATGGTAGCGACGGTAACTGGAGCGCAGGTTTACATGCGAAGAATATCACCGATAAAGAATACATGGTTGGTGGTTATCAATTCGTAACTCCGCAAGCCGATGGCAGTTATTTACCAGGCTTAGGTGGCGACAATACCTTAATAGGTTATTTTGGTGACCCAAGAACTATTAGCTTAACAGTAACTTACCAATACTAATTAGACCGTTTTAGTTAGGCATGACTTTTGAGCTGGCTTTTGTCAGCTCTTTTTTTCATAATGAAAAATAAATAAGGACAAGGTATGACAGACGCAAAAGTAGTCATCGCCGATGACCATCCATTATTTCGCGCGGCACTTAAGCAAGCCATTAGTGAATGTGTTGATGGTGGTGAGACGTTAGAAGCAGAAAATTTTGGCGATTTACTCAAAGCTATTGAGCAAACACCGTCGATAGAGCTGGTGTTCCTTGATTTACATATGCCAGGCAACGATGGTTTTACCGGGCTTGCACAATTAAGAAATCATTATCCTGACATAGTAGTGATCATGGTTTCGTCTGACGATAAGCCACTCACTATGCAAAAAGCGATAAGCTTTGGTGCGGCGGCATTTATTCCAAAATCAGCAGATCTTGGCTTGATTTCAACAGCAATTGATACCGTACTTGAAGGTGAAGTGTGGTTACCTGAGCATGCTTCATTAGAACTCAACCAAGAAGTTTTAGCTGAGCACTTAAGCCTTTCTGCCCAGCTTTCCCAATTAACGCCACAACAATATGTGGTGTTACAAATGATTGCCGAAGGCCAGCTAAATAAACAAATTGCTTATGATCTTGATATTAAAGAAACAACGGTGAAAAAACATGTTTCTGCGATTTTACAAAAGCTTGAAGTCAACAATAGAACCCTTGCAGGGCTTAAGTACCAGCAACTGATGTTAACATCAGCAACACAAGAATTAGCGTCTTAATTTGCTAACACTTGTTTGATAATTCTTCTTAGCGCTAATGACTTAACCGGTTTACGCAAAAACTGAAAATGTGCATTGCTAGTATGTTGTCTAACCTGCTCTGATGGGTCGGCAGAGCATATCACACAAGGAATATCCCAACCTTTTTCTTCTAACAAATTCAGCACAGTATCGACACCGTTTTGTTCATCATCTAAATGATAATCGGCTACAATCAAGCTTGGCTGCTCAGTTGATGTCGCTAACGCCTCATACATTTGCCTGGCATCTTTTACTGCCAGTACGCGACACCCCCAATCGGACAATTGTGACGATATGGCAGTGAGCATTAAAGGTTCGTTATCAATTACAAGAATAAGGCTATCAAAACCTTCCTGCATTTTTTGTTCGCTAATATTATCTTTTTTGATTTGAAGGAATTGTGGCGCAACTGTTGGCACTTCAATCGCAAAGCAGGTGCCTTGTCCTTCAGTTGAGCGAAGAGTGATTGATAAGCCAATTAACTTGGCAATGCGTTCTGAAATCGCGAGTCCTAACCCTAGGCCGGGCACTTCACGGTTTTGTTCTAAACGTTCAAATTCTTGAAAGATTTTTTGCTGTTTATCTTGAGGAATACCTGGGCCGTTATCCCAAACTTCTATTCTGATGGTGTTTTTAGCATGTCTAACACCGCAAACTATTTTCCCTGTGTTGTGTGCTTTATTTTTTGCATCATTACAGTAATGAACCGCATTTGATAAGAAATTTTGTAAAATGCGGCGTAAATGACGCTTGCTTGTTTTGATGAATTTATTGCTCGTTACAACAGAGAGTTTAATCTTCTCTTGCTCAGCAAGCACACTAAATTCATGCGATAAGGGAGTGAGCAGTTCTTCAATCGAGAATTCAGAGAATTCAGGCTGTTCAGAACAGCCATCAAGTCGTGATATTTCAACGAGATCAGATAGCAAAGCTTCAACCACATTTAACGAGTCGTCTATGTAATTAGCTAAAGTTGTTAGCTCATCACCGGTGACTTTCTTTTTCAACATTGAGGTAAACAGCGATAACGCGTTAAAAGGTTGCATTAAGTCATGGCTTGCTGCGGCAAGAAAACGTGTTTTGCTAGAGTTTGCCGCTTCCGCCTCGGCTTTTGCTTTTTGTAATTCTTGAGTGCGTTGCATTACGCGTTTTTCTAAGGTTTCGTTGGCAAGTTGCAGGGCTTTTTCTGCTTCAATATGGTTAGTAATGTCAGAATAAGTACTGACAAAACCGCCACCAGGCATGGCTTGCCCTCGAATTTCTAAAACGATACCGCTGGGCATAGTGCGGCGAGAGTAATGGCTGTTACCAGCGCGCATATGTTCAATACGTTTAGTGAGCAGTTGTTCTTTATCGCTACCGGTAATAATGCCGCGTTCAATATTAAAGCTGAGCAATTCTTCAATCGGCGTTCCTGCAATAACGATGTCTTTGGGGTAATTGAGTAGTTTAATATAACGCTGATTCCAAGCAACTAGGCGCATGTCAGCATCAACCACACAAATACCTTGTTCGATATTTTCGACGCCAGATTGCAGAAGTTCACGGTTAAACTCGAACATTTGGCTTGCTTCATCAACGATGCTGGCAACATCTTCTAATTTCATTTCTTGAGAAATAGAAGCTGCCCGCATCACCATTCGCGTTGATGCTGAGCCTAAAACCCCCGACAGTTGTAAACGGGTATATTCCACTAAGGCTTCATTTGCAGCGTTGTTTTTCTTGGCGTAGTCGAGAAGTTCATTGGCTGTGGTGGTGTTGATAAAACGTTGCAGTAAGTTATACAGATCTCTCGTTGAAAGGTTTTTCTCAAGTTGGCTTTGCTTTTTACCAATAAATATCTCAGCTTGAAGCTTTTCACCTACCGTTCTTTTTGAGAGAAACGAAATCACTAAAAAGCACAAAGTATTGATGGCCAAACTGAAAAATACGCCATGGCTTATTTTATCAAACTCAGATAAGCCAAATAATGCGGTCGGGGTTAGCCAAGATATTTGCCATGGCCCATGTGATACCCAGTCGGCATTAGGAAAAACTAACGGTAAAAGAAGCGTGTATAGCCACATTAAACCGCCCGCTGTTAGCCCTATTAATGCCGCTTTTGTGGTTGCTTTTCGCCAATATAAAGCGCCGATAATGGCAGGGGCAAATTGTGACAATAAGACGAAAGAAAATAAGCCAATGTCAGCTAAGTGATTTTGCTGGCTGATCAAGCGCTCAACTGCAAAAGCGAGCAGCAAAATTATGGCGATGGCGACGCGGCGAAGCGTTAAGAAAAAGCCTGATAATTGCGGTGTTTCTTTAGTGTTAAATAAACGAAATTTTAAAATAGTCGGCGTTAATATTTCGGTCGTAATCATAGTACTTAATACAATTGCCGCAACTACTACCATGCTGGTTGCCGCTGCTAAACCACCGATATAAACCAATATGCCCAGCCAAGCTTGTTGGTAAAACAACGGCAGACTTAACACAAAGGTGTCAGGGTTGATGCTGCCCCCAGGGAATGTGGCTTGGCCAGCAATGGCAATTGGCAGGACAAATATATTGATAGCAATCAGATACACGGGAAATAGCCATCGCGCTTTGTTGGGCGCTTTATCTTGGTGGCTTTCAATCATCATCATGTGAAACTGTTGCGGCAAGATGAAAATAGTCACCGCTCCGAGTATCGCCTGTGATACCGATAAATATATTGAATTTGCTGTAGGAGCCTCTGGCTGAGAAACTTGGTGTGCTAGTAGGTCGTTAAAACCATCAAAAACAAAATAAGTGGCGAAAATCCCGACCGCACTTAACGCGAATATTTTGATCACAGAGCTAAAAGCGATAGCTAATACTAGCCCAGGATTTTGTTTGCTCACTGAAATTTGTCGAGTCCCGAACAAAATACTAAAAAAGATCAATACTAACGTCACGACAAAAGCGGTACTTATGCCGATTTCAAAAGTACCTGTCAGTAAATCAAAGCTGGTACTAATGGCTCTAAGCTGCAAGGCTATATAAGGAATAGTGCCAACGAGTGTGACGAGCGCTACCATCCCTGCAATTTTTGGGGAACGGTCATACCGACAAGCAATAAAATCGGCAATAGAGGTCAAGTTTTGCTGTTTAATAATCGCGAGAATTCGCATCAGCATTGGCCAAGCTAGCACCAAGCAAAGAATAGAGCCAATATAAATAGGCGCGAGCCAAGCGCCAGTAACCGCGGCTTGTCCGACTGTGCCGTAGAATGCCCATGAGGTACAACTCACCCCAAGAGATAGGCTATACACCCATGAATTATTTACCCATTGGCTATGCTTTTGTCCCCAATAGGCAACGGCGAAAAGCAGCGATAAATAGGCGATGGAGATAAAGGTGATCAGCCAAGTGTCGAGTGATTGCCAGAGTAACAACTACAATCCTTATTTTTATAATAACGGCCTATTATCGCTAAGCTTACCATCTTAATGGGGTAATTATAGTGAACTAAGGTAGTACTTATTTTTAAGTTACCTTGCGATAACCTTAAATGATATTTTTCTTATGTATTTAAATTATCATCTATGAAAATAACTAACAAATACTTAGTAGAAGTTCTTGTTTTTCTTAGTTACGTACTTTTCGCTATGGCATGGGTTGGCGGTACTGCGAGCATGGTGCAAATCATGCAATCAATGGAAATTGAGAGTATGGCTTCTGCAAGCCTGATCAGTGGTGCCGTAACATTAGCTAAAATTGTTGGTACCTTTGGTGCTGCTTGGTTTGCAGTCAAGTTTGGCGTCAAAATGGCATTTTTCATTGCCAGCTTGTTAATTGCAATAGGTTTGTTGACCCCGTATTCACCCAATTATGAAGTGTTATTACTGACTCGATTTTTAATGGGGCTAGGTGGGGCATTTATGATTGTTTACTTCAATCCTATCGTCATGCAATGGTTTGAACCACAAGAGCGCCCAGTGATTAATGGCTTAAATGCGGTGGCGTTTAACGTAGGAACGGGTGTTATTTTATGGCTAATGGCTGATATCAATGAAATAACAGGCGGTTGGCAAATGAGTTTAACCCTATTCTCGTTAACGAGTATTTTATTGGCGTTGGCATGGCTGTTAGTAAAGTTTGATGATGTTAACGAAAAGAGCGCTGATAAACCGCCAGAGCCAACTTATAGTTATATTGAAGGTTTAAAAGATAGGTTTAATTGGGCTTATGCTTTTACCTATTCAGGTTTGCTAGCCTTTTACATTTGCTTATTCACTTTTTATCCCAAAGCAGGCATTGTTCAAAGTAAATGGGTGATCGGCTTTGGTATTGTTGGCACGCTAGCGGGCATTTTGTACAGCAAAAAAATTCTGCAACGAATCCCTATTATCCGTTGGTCAGGTTTGGTGATGACCATCAGTTTACTCGGTTTATCTTTTAGTCCGTCAATGTGGTTACAAACCTTATCTGCCGTGGTGTTAGGCTTTTTTATATTCTTTCCAATTACCGCTCTGGTGTCTATTCCACATGAATTGCCCAAAATGAATGGCGCGCGTGTTACCGTAATTTTTAGTTTGTTTTACTCCATTAGTTACTTAGCTTCAACGTTCATTCTGTGGGTGTTTGGTTGGTTAGTTGATATTAATCAAGGAGATTACACACAGTCGTTACTGTTAATTAGTTTCTTGAGTTTAACTTTTTTTATTGGCAGTTTTTTCTTACCTGAAACGCAACCTAAAAAGGAAATATCGTTATGAGAGGGAATGTCTCTGAAAAATTAACAGCGTTTTTAGCGCAGGTGAATGCTGCCATCGCCGAAGCAAAGCGTTTGAACTTACCTTATCAGGTTGAAACAACACGTCAGAATTTGGAAAATTTAAGCCAATTTCTCACTGAGCGAGTATCAGTCTCTTTTGTTGAAGACAGAGTATTAGTCGCAGGCAACAGCAAGATTCCTGTGCGGGTTTATAATCCACAACCTACAAAGCCGTTGCCGGTGATGATTCATTATCATGGTGGTGGCCACATGTGTGGCAGTTTAGAGCTCTACGACCCGATTTGTCGAAAATTGGCAACCAGCTGTCTGGCGATTGTGATCGCAGTAGATTACCGTTTAGCGCCTGAGTACCCTTATCCTGCTGGAATAGAAGACTGTGAATGTGTGTTAGCTAATTATCGTCAATTACTTGAGGGTATGCTGTTTAACGATGAAGTGATCATCGCTGGCGATAGCGCTGGTGGAGCGATATGCTCGACACTTGCTCGTAATAGTTTAACCAATTTGAGCCTGAAAATTGATAAACAAATTTTGATATACCCCAGTGTCGATTACACCATGAGGGCTCAATCGGTTGAAGAAAACGGCAGCGGATTCTTATTAGAAAAAGAGAAAGTGGTTTGGTATTTCAATGAGTATTTTCAACAAGCGGATACCTTAGCGTTAAGAGAACTTGCATCACCGCTGTTTGGAGAGTTTTCACCAAAACTACCGAAAACACTAACCTTTAGTGCAGGTTGTGATCCGTTGCGTGATGAAGCGTTTCAATATGTTGAAAAGCTCAAGAAGGCGAATGTTAAGGTTGAGCATGTGCATCTTGATACTATGATCCACGCTTTTATGTTACTTGAAGACTTAGTGCAAGAAGAATGTCGAGCGGTTTATCAGCAGATAGCTGAATTTGTTCGCTCTTAAAAGCATTAAACTTGTTGATTAGTTAAATGTTTTTTATTGGTAATAATGTTGAACTGTTTGTTTATTGGATTTGTATGATAATTTGTTTTTTAGAGTGATACTAACGATGATTTTTCTCAGCTTTTTTGAATGAGTAGTTTTGAGTTGTTGTGCTAATAAGCAAAAAAAAACGTTTACTTGCAAGCAAGTAAACGCATATAAAAACATGAAACACTAAGGGAGAAATAAACCACTCGTATAGTAAGAGCAATAGTTTCAGGAAAAGTTCCTTCATGTTGAAATTAATTTTATTTTTTATGTTTAACTCAAAACATACCGCACTAATTTCAGTACTCATTCGTTAAGTACTGAGCCATTAAGTATCATCTAGGATGTTTCGATACTGCTACATGTTATGTTTTTTTGTGTGTCGATATCGACACAATCAATAGTTTAATACCTACCTTTTTATTATCGTCATTTGATTTTCACTTGAAAAAACAATGTATTATGTTTTTTTTCTTTAATGGCATAACTCTTGTAATTACCTTCATTATTATCAAGTTTATCGTGGTCTTCATTTATGGATATTCAAAGAGAAATACTCGCAAAGCCCTTGTGGCGCCAATATTGGTATGTTTTGCCTGTTATTTTACTTTTAGCCGCTGTGTATTTTATGCGAAATATTTTAGGTGGCGCTTCATACATTGTTGAAAAAAATGCCGTTGTTATCGCCAAAGTTGAACAAGGTAACTTTCGCGTCAATGTTAGGGCTACTGGCGTGTTGAAACCGTTAAATATTCGTTGGGTTTCTTCGCAAGTCTCTGGTCGCGTTGAACAAGTATTCGTTAAAGCCGGTGCGCAGGTTGGCGAAGGGGAAGTGTTGATGCAACTTTCTAACCCTGAATTACGCCGAGAATTAGAAAAAGCACGCTGGGAGCTTGAAGCTGCTCAAGCGGAAAGTCATGCGGCTTATGTTGCCCTTGAGTCTCAATTAGTGGATTTAGAAAACTCAGTTTTAGCGGCAGATTATAGTTACCAATCAGCCAAATTAAAATTAGATGCTGAAACCGCGTTAATGGAGCAAGGTAATGCCACCGTATCAGCGTTGGATTATCAAAAAAGTCAATTAGCTGTCAAACAGCAAAAGCAGTTTTGGCTTGCCCAGCAACAAAAAACGGAAAAAATGAAAGCCAATTTAGCGGCAACAAAGCTCGCCCAACAAGCGCGTATTGGTTTGGTTAAAAATAATTACCAACGTGTGCAAGAGCAAGTTCAAGCATTGCATGTCAGATCGTCCACCGCGGGTGTGGTTCAGCAAGTGTCATTGGAGTTAGGTGAAAGAGCGCAAGTTGGTGACAGCGTAGCTTTAGTTGCAGATCAGCAAGCGCTATTCGCTGAACTACAAGTGCAAGAAGTCAGAGTGCGAGACATTGTTATTGGTCAGAAAGTTGTGGTTGATACGCGCAGTAATGAAATTATGGGCGAAGTGATGCGTATTGACCCAGCAGTGAAGACAGGCATGGTGCAAGTAGATGTGAAGTTAGCTGGTGTTTTACCTCCTGAAGTAAGGCCTGAACTAACCGTTGATGGCTTAATTGAAATCAGCAATATAGAAAATGCTCTTTATGTGAAAAGACCCATGTATGCACCCAGAAATACCCAAATGGGGTTATTCAAATTGAGTCAAGATCAACAATTTGCCAGTAAGCAATTAGTGAGTTTAGGGCAAAGTTCAGTCAATCAAATTCAAATACTATCAGGATTAAATGTTGGTGATGAAATCATCATTTCTGATACAAAAAATTGGCAAGATCATAATGAAATTCTGATCAATTAATTAACAATATTTGAGTTTAAGAAATATAGAACGCAAAGAAAGCATTGCGATTGAAGACAACAGCAAGTTGGCACACCAGCTAATTCAGCAGATAAATTTTAGGGAGTAGACAGATGACGGTACTGATTAATTTAAACAACATTGGCAAAACATTTTTAACCGAAGAAATTGAAACAAGAGCGTTAAACGGCATTAATTTACAAATTAATAAAGGGGAATATTTGTCGCTCAGTGGTCAATCAGGTTGTGGAAAATCGACTTTGTTGTCATTACTCGGTTTACTTGACGCACCGTCAGCGGGTCAATATCAGCTAGATGGTATTGACGTTTCATCACTGAGTCGAGATCAAAGAGCCAAGATCCGCAGTGAAAAAATAGGGTTTGTATTTCAATCATTTAACTTAATTTCAGATTTAACCGTTGTTGAAAATGTCATGCTGCCATTAACCTATCAAACCGGCTTATCAAAAAAGCTGATCAGCGAAAAAGTCGAAGCAGTGCTCGAAAAAGTAGAAATGGCGCACCGAAAAAATCATTACCCGTCACAATTATCAGGTGGTCAACAACAACGGGTCGCGGTAGCAAGAGCATTAGTGAATGATCCATCGATAATTTTAGCGGATGAGCCGACAGGTAACTTAGATTCTAAAAATGCGGAAGCCGTTTTAGCTTTATTTGATCAATTACATAAAGAAGGCGCGACCATTTGTATGGTGACTCATGATCCGGCTTCTGCGCAACGTGCAAGTCGTTGTTTAGAAATGTTTGACGGCCAATTAATTAAAGATAGTTTGAATGCACAACATCAAGCTAATCGCGCGAGTTTTGATAGTAGTTTACCAACTGAATTAGCGGCGGGGTGAGCATGATGTCGGTATGGCTTGATATAAAATATGCTTTGCGTTTGCTCTTTAAAGCGCCGAAATTTACCGCGATGACATTAGGTGTGTTAATTGGCGGTTTATCCATTAGTTTATTTACCTTTTCATTTTTGTATACCACGGTTTATAAAGAATTACCTTTACCTGAAGGGAAAACGGCAAAAGCTGTTGGGGTGTTTTACGAAGGAAGTATGAGTATTATTTCTTCATATGAATATCAACAAGTTAAAGATGATTTAACTCATTTTGCTGAGTTCGGTATTTATGATCAGCGCAATATTAGGCTTTCAGTTGAACAGTCAGGAAAAAGTATATCAGGCAGCTACGTGCGAGAAGGCTTTTTCGAATTTAGCCGCACATCACCCATTTTAGGGCGAACAATTGAGGCAATTGATCGTATTAGCGGGGCAACACCTGTTGCGCTCATTAGCTATGAAATTTGGCAAAGCGAGCTCAATGGTGCGGATGACGTGCTTGAAAGAACGATGATGTTAAATGGTACTATCACTCAAATCATTGGTGTTATGCCCAAAGATTATCGTTTCCCGAATACCGCTAAAATTTGGTTGCCGTTATCTGATGATGAATTGAAAGTCACTCATCAATTAGGTAATTACTATTATGCTTATGCTCGGGTCAAAGTTGGTTCAACCATTGAACAAGCTGAGCTGGAGTTAGGACAGGCAATCAATCAAGTCTATCAGCAAAATGTAAAACTATTCGATCTACCTGAAGTGCAAAAAAGTGTGAAATTATTAACTTTTCAAATGGCGCAAACAGGTGGAGAAGGTGGGATTGCTTTTGCGTTTCTTAATGGTGTTTCTTGGCTAATTTTATTGCTTGCCTGTATCAATGTCGGCAATTTGCTCTTAGCACGTTCGATTGAACGCCAAAAAGAAACGGCAATTCGTGCCGCATTGGGTGCCACCACTAAACGCTTGGTCAGTCAATTAATGTGGGAAGGTATTATTATTTCAACTTTAGGTGGTGTGTTGGCGATATTATTAGCTGGCGCGGCACTCGATTATACTGAAGTTGCTTTGCATTCTTGGATCCCAAGTGGCGGTTCGTTTTGGTGGCACTATGGTATGGATGCTGAAACTTTGCTTATGGGAGTCGTTTTTACCCTCGTCACTATATTGCTGGCCGCATTTTTACCCGCTTGGCGTTCTGCTCATCAAGATATCAACACCACATTAAGAGATGGAACACGTGGTGCACAAAGCAAAAAATCCAGTAGAGTGTCAAAATTATTAGTGACTGCACAAGTGTTTTTAGTCGCCATTTTAATGCTTATTGGCTCTATTTCAGC
>DAINNQ010000017.1:0-3094 GCA_036735825.1 Alteromonadaceae bacterium
AGTGATAGACAGCGTGATACCAAACTCTGCGGGTGTCGTGCTTGACCCTATGCGTCCATATATTTATGTTGCCCAAGGCGATGCGATTGATATTTATAATATGATCGATGGCAGCAAACATACTAGTGTGGCTTCACCGTTACCTGACTTTGACTTAACTAACTTAGTGATTCATCCAGATGGTTCGATGTTATTGGCTTCAAACCTTGAAACCTATTTAGATGAGAATGAGCAAGAAGCGACACGCACAAATTATTATCAGCTCAACCTTGTTGACCTAACCTTTACTCAACTAAACAGTGATGACGTTGATATTGTCTATTCACCTGAGAAAATCGTGATGATTTCAGGTAAAGCACTAGTAGTAACGCAAGCGTTAGAATTTGCGAACCTTGGATTAACTCAGCAATATTGGGACAACAGTAATGCATTTATCACCTCTGTGATCGCTGATGTTAAAGACAATAATACGGTTATCGCATTCAATAGTGCAACATCGAACCTGTTGCACAATACCTTTGAATACAATGCCTTTACTGACAAATCACTGACATTAGCATCAACGCTTGATTACATTAATCCAGCATTTGCCAATAATGTATCAAACCTTGTGACCAGTGCTGATGGTAGTAACATTTACACGACAAACACAGCAACCGAATGGTCAACTTTTGACGGTAGTGAATTTGCCGACCAAGGTTTACTTGACGGTAATCCTTTTACCTCTCCAGTCGCGGTGATCACAGACAACGCTGATAACAGTTATTTCTATCGATTTGATTTCACTATTGGTTTTTTCACTTTAACTAAATATGATGAAAATCAAGCGCGCGTTTGGGTAACAGGTTACACCGCTGGTGCTGTCGATGTTTATATCTCAGCCGACTACGAACGAGTCATCCACTATAATAGTGATGCCGAGCAATTAGTTATAGATTATATGCCTGACTAAGCGCTTGTTCTGCTTAAGCAATAAACTTTTAGGCATAATATAAAGCCATAATTTAAAGCCATAAAAAATCCCTCTTGATGAGGGATTTTTTTATGTCGACCAATTTATTATCGAAAAATTTATCATCAAAAATCAATCAATACGCTATTTGACAGTTAAAATTATCCATTAAATTTAGCGGCTAAAAAGTATTATTCTTTTAAATCTTTGATCAATGTTTTTAACCAGAACTCTTCACTGATAAATGCCCAAGCTTTATCTTTATATTGTTCGCCAATACCTGCTTTTAATATTTCTTCGTCAGATTTTCCGTGAGAATAGGCAAACTCTACTAATTTAATACTGTAATCAATCATTTGAGCAAATGCTTTTAAGCCTTCTTTATTGGTTAGCTTACCGTGACCTGGAATAATCACCACATCTGGCATGTTATCAATCATATAACGAACATTGTGTAGATAACCTTTCACACTGCCGCCGCCATCTAAATCGATATACGGAAAACCCACTTCAAAAAATAAATCGCCTGTGTGTAATACATTAGCGTTTTTAAAATACACAATAGTATCACCATCAGTATGACCGCTCGGTAAATGTGTTAATTCTATTTGTTCATTCTCAAGGTGAATATTTACGCCATTATTATAAGTAACAACCGGCAGAGAATTTACGTCATGATCTGTTTTATTACTCAAGCGCGTTCTAACATTTTCATGAGCAAAAATAGGTGCTTGATGAGAAAAATAGCTATTACTGCCAGTATGATCGCCGTGATAATGGGTGTTCACAACATACTTAAGTTCATGATTAACAATGGATTTCATCGCAGATTCAATTTTTTCAGCTAAAGGCTGAAATTGATCATCTACCAACAGCAACCCTTGCTCCGTTGCTAAAACGCCAATATTTCCGCCCGAACCTGTGAGCATGTAGACATCACCAGATGCTTGTTGTGCTTTGATTTCAACTTTTGAAAAATCTTGGGCTTTAATCGGCAAACTTGCAGTGATCGCTATAGAAGCAGCGAGTAACATTTTATTCATGATGGCTAATATCCTTTTTATAATGATTAAATTGGCAACAGTAATTGTCTACTTTTTTGCTCTGCTATTTTTTGACTTTTAAAGCCTAAAGTCAATCCAACTAAACGTATGGGTCGATTATTGGCGCGTAAATAAGCTTTTGCAAAGAGATCTTCAAATACGCAAGGAATAACTCCAGTACTTTGTTGCTCAACCGTTGTTTGATTAAAGTCGGCAAACTTTAACTTTACGCCTTGCTTTATGATCATCTCATCTTTACATCGAGTTAATCGAGAAGATAGTTTTTCTTGTAAGGTTTTAGCAACAGATAATACTTGTTCCATCGTATAAATATCTTGTTGTAAGGTCGTTTCTACGGCTAACGACTTTCGCTCTCTTGATGTTTCTAACGGCCGCTCATCTCGCCCAAAACTTCGATGGAATAAACTACTTGCTGATTTACCCACTAACAATTGTAATGCCCCCACTGAACTGTTTCTGACATCTTTACAGGTGACAAAACCATTGAGTTTTAAACGTTGTGCAGTTTTTGGCCCAACCCCAGGGATTTTTTTTAAAGGCAAATTTTCAACAAAGTCACTGATGTCATTCGGTGCAATCACGCATTGACCATTTGGCTTATTTTCATCACTGGCAATTTTGGCTAAAAACTTATTGGGCGCAATCCCCGCTGAAGCCGTTAATTGCAGTTCATTAAAAATATCAGCACGAATTTGCTGCGCTATTAACGTTGCACTGCCGTTGAACATGATAGATTCGGTGACATCTAAATAGGCTTCGTCTAACGATAATGGCTCGATAAGATGCGTATAACGTTTAAAAATAGCGCGGATCTGTTTTGAAACTTGCTGGTAAACAGCCATTCTGCCATTAACAATAATTAACTCAGGGCATAACTGTTTGGCTTTATGGTTGGGCATAGCGGCGCGAACGCCATATGAACGAGCGATATAATTACAGGTACATAACACTCCCCTTGCGCTATTTCCTCCAACAGCGATAGGCACATGTCGATACATAGGGTTGTCACGCATTTCTACGGCAGCGTAAAAGCAATCCATGTCGATATGAATAATTTTTCTCATGTTATTCACAACCC
>DAINNQ010000017.1:3104-3459 GCA_036735825.1 Alteromonadaceae bacterium
AATAAAAACAGTATATTTCTAATTTATTAGAAAGTACAAATAAAATTTATGCTAATGAAAATAAATTGTAGGCGAAAAAAAACCACTGTTAAAAGTGGTTTTTTTAAATAGATATTAGCAAATTAAATGTTTTTAACATTAATCGCATTTTCTTTTTCTGCCGCAAGTCGCTCACGCTCAATACGCTTCTCGCAAGGTTTTTCACAGTCGCAGGCTTTTTCTATGCCCATGGAAGATAAACCACCACAACTACCTGCCAACGCTTTTTGTTGAAAAATGTAACCAACAGCCATCGCGATAACAACGATGAGGAAAAAGCCAAAAGTTAATAAAAAATATGTCATAAATAAAACCT
>DAINNQ010000017.1:3469-16783 GCA_036735825.1 Alteromonadaceae bacterium
ATGACTGCGCAGCTTATTTCAAATACTGCATGAATTTTACCGTGCTTTGCTCGACAAAGCCATTATCTGTTTTACTGATCAGGTATGCCGCTAAATCATATTTCTTCGCGAACTCAAGTGCTTTTTCATCACCCATGACCATCATTGCTGTTGATAAGCCATCAGCCGTCATTGATGAGGGATGAATGACAGTAACGGAAACAAGCTTATGTTTTATTGGCATGCCAGTGTCAGGGTCAATAATATGAGAAAAACGTTGTCCATCAACTTCATAAAAATTACGGTAATCTCCTGAAGTCGCTACAGCATTATCACCCGGTACTATCATTTGATGTATAGAACGCTCTTCTGTCACAGGTTTTTCAATAGCAACATGCCAAAGCTCACCTGTGTGCTTAAAGCCTTTAACACGCATTTCTCCGCCAATCTCAACCAAATAGTTTGTAATACCCGTTTGCTCAATTAATTCAGCAACCACATCAACACCATAGCCTTTAGCGATCGTGGATAAATCAACATAAAGTTCAGGAATCGCTTTGCTCAGCATTTTGCCATTCAGTGATAAATTAGCTAAGCCAATTTTAGCTTTTGTTTTAGCCAGAAGTTCATCCGAGGGAATTACTTCAGGTTTGTATTGTGGACCAAAGCCCCATAAGTTTACTAACGGCCCAACAGTGACGTCGAGTTTGCCTTCAGATATTTCACCAAGACGAATTGCTTCAGCGATCACACGTTGTAATCCTATCGATACTTCAACAGGTTCAGTTGAGTTATTGTGATTAAATAAAGACAATTCTGAAGTAGGAATATAGGTCGACATTTCTTGATTTACTTGCACAAGTAATTTATCAATATTCGTGTGTAAAGCTTGGGTGTTTATTGTCTCACCTTCAACAATAACTTTAATGTTATAGGTTGTTCCCATCGTTTTACCTTGCAGTAAAACTTGCTGTTTATTGAGTTCATTACTTGGAAAACAACCAAATAATAACATGGTAATGATTATCGCCACTGATGCTTTAATTAGATTCATAACGGATGTTCCATAAAATTTATTTATCTAAATAACCTAGTGCGTGTGAACATTAAAAATAAGTTACTTAGATAAATAAAAGGTGACCTAAGTCACCCTTTATTCGATATACATTTGTTTTTCTTAATCAGTTTATTGCATCGATAGTTTAAATAACTCCAACACAATCTAATGATTTAAAGAATAAACCAATGCCTCGTTATCCACCGAAGTCATCAAGCATGATGTTTTCGTCTTCTACACCTAATTCTTTAAGCATATGGATAACCGCAGCATTCATCATTGGTGGCCCACACATGTAGTATTCACAATCTTCTGGCGCTTCATGATCTTTCAAATATTGTTCATGTAACACATTATGAATAAAGCCTGTTAAGCCATCCCAATTATCTTCTGGTTGTGGATCAGATAACGCCACATGCCATTCGAAATTGTCATTCTCAGCAGCAAGACCGTTATAATCATCTTCATAGAACATTTCACGAAGTGAACGAGCACCATACCAAAATGACATTTTGCGTTTAGACTTAAGACGTTTAAGCTGGTCAAAAATATGAGAACGCATTGGCGCCATACCTGCACCACCACCAATGAATACCATTTCAGCATCCGTGTCTTTCGCGAAAAACTCACCGAATGGACCAGAAATAGTCACTTTATCACCTGGTTTCAAACTAAAGATATAAGATGACATTTTACCTGCTGGTAAATGTAACTTTCCTGGAGGTGGCGTAGCAATACGCACGTTCAGCATAATAATGCCTTCTTCTTCAGGGTAGTTTGCCATTGAATAAGCACGTAATGTGTCCGTATCAACTTTAGATTCTACATCGAAGAAACCAAAGTGATTCCAGTCACCACGATATTGCTCATCAATATCAAAATCTTTATATTTTACGTGATGTGCTGGTGCTTCAATTTGAATATAACCACCTGCACGAAACGGTACTGACTCGCCATTTGGAATTTTAAGTTTCAATTCTTTAATGAAAGTGGCTTTATTATCGTTTGAGATAACTTCACATTCCCATTGCTGAACACCAAAAATTTCATCTTCAAGTTCAATATCCATGTCTTGTTTAACGGCAACTTGACATGATAAACGACAGCCTTCTTTCGCTTCACGTTTAGTAATATGACCTAATTCTGTCGGTAAAATATCACCGCCACCTGAATGGATGTGCACACGACATTGACCACATGTACCACCACCGCCACAAGCAGAAGGTACAAAAATACCTTTATCTGCAAGAGCACCTAATAATTTACCACCAGCAGCCGTAGTTACTGATTTTTCTGGATCGCCGTTAATTGCAATGGTGACATCACCTGAAGATACTAGCTTAGATTTAGCGAATAAAATCACTAACACTAATGCAAGTACAATTGCAGTAAACATTGATACGCCGAGTATTATTTCCATCGACCTTTCCTTTTATACTTATCAAAAGGTTCAAGACTCAAATGAATCTTGAACGCTGTTAACCTTAAAGAGAGATACCCGCAAATGACGAGAAACCAAACGCCATTAAACCAGCAGTAATAAACGTAATACCTAAGCCTTTTAAACCATCTGGTACATCAGAATATTTCATTTTCTCACGAAGACCTGCTATCAATACAATGGCTAACATCCAACCAACACCAGAGCCAACGCCATAAACAACGCTTTCTGCAAGGTTAAGATTTTTAGCTACCATAAATGACACGCCACCGAAAATTGCACAGTTAACAGTGATCAACGGCAAGAAAATACCTAATGCCTGATATAAAGCAGGGAAGTATTTATCTAATACCATTTCCAAAATCTGTACTAACGCAGCAATAACACCGATATAGGTGATAAAGCCTAAGAAACTTAAATCAATTGATTCTTTAGGGTCTGTGATACCTAAAACAGCATCTAATGCGCCTGGTGCCAAGATACTTTGATAAATCACTTGGTTAACCGGTACAGAAATACCTAAAACAACAACTACCGCAATACCTAAACCAATTGCCGTACTCACTTTTTTAGATACCGCTAAGAAAGTACACATACCTAAAAAGAAGGTTAATGCTAAGTTTTCGATAAAAATCGATTTAACAAATAAACTAAGATAATGTTCCATCGAATTAATCCTTCTCTACTTGTGCTGGTTTATATTGGCGAATTGCCCAAATAATTAAACCAATCACGAAAAACGAACTAAATGGGAAAACTAATAAACCATTACCTTGATACCAACCACCATTTTCAATTAGTGGTAATATTTCGATACCGAATATTTTGCCAAAACCCAATAATTCACGGAAGAATGCCACAATTACAAGAATAAAACCGTAGCCTAAACCATTACCTATACCATCAACAAAACTGGCTAATGGTTTTTCTTTCATCGCAAAAGCTTCAGCTCGACCCATAACAATACAGTTAGTGATGATCAAACCGACATACACTGAAAGCTCTTTTGATAATTGATAAGAGAACGCTTTAAGTACTTGGTCAACAATAATTACTAACGAAGCAATAATTGCCATTTGCACAATAATACGCACACTTGATGGAATTTGATTACGTAGCATTGAGATAAACATGCTTGAAAAAGCCGTTACCATCATTACTGCCGCCGTCATAACCAAGGCATTCGCCATTGAACTTGTTACCGCTAATGCAGAACAAACACCTAATACTTGTAAACCAATCGGGTTATTATCTAACACCGGACTGGTTAAGATTTTTTTCATATCAGTAGAGTCGCTCATTAGTTAAGCCCTCCATTGCTATATTTTGCGATAAATGGACCGTAGCCTTGTTTACCGAACCAGAAGTGAAGAGAGTTTTGTACACCATTACTTGTTAATGTTGCACCAGACACTGCATCTACTCCATGAATATCACCAGCTTTAGCGCCGCCTTTAACAATTTTAATGGCAACTTCATTGTTATCTGCAAGCATTTTTTTGCCTGGCCATAACGCTTTCCAGTTATCACTTGTTACAAGAGCACCTAAGCCCGGAGTTTCTTTATGATCTGAATATATCAAACTACGTACGGTTTTTAAGTCAGACTCTAGACCAACAAAACCATACATTAAGTCCCATAAACCTGAACCCACGATAGGTAACACTACTGTTTCAATTTGGTTACTTTCATTACGAACAATATAAATAACGGCACTGTTCGCGCGGCGATTGATACCGGCAAGATCATCTTCTAAATCAATACTCTTAGATAGATCACGTGCTTCACGACGCTCATCAAAACCTTCAGTATCACCTTCAATAATTTCACCTGAATCAAGATCAATCATTTTCGCTTCAACTAAACGGTCATACGTTGCGACGATATCTTTACCAGCTGTAGCTAACAAGCCAGCAGCTTCTAAAATTTTGGTTTGCTTATCAAGTTGCTTGTTTGCTTCTTGTAACGGCTTAAGTTGTACCGCCGAGAAAGACACTAACAATGCACACACTAAACAAACGGCAATAACGAAACCTAACGTTCTGCCAAAGCTATCTTTATTACTAGACATTACGAGCAAGCCTCCGTTTAACGTTTGATTGCACAACAAAATAATCAAACAATGGCGCAAATAAGTTAGCAAAAAGAATCGCTAACATCATACCTTCAGGGAAAGCAGGGTTAACTACACGCACTAGGACAACCATGACACCAACTAAAGCACCAAACCAGTATTTACCGGTATTAGTAAACGATGCTGAAACAGGATCCGTTGCCATAAACATCATACCAAAGGCAAAACCACCAACCACAAGGTGCCAATACCAAGGCATAGCAAACATTGCATTCGTGTCGCTACCAATCGCGTTGAATAGGAATGAGGTGATAACCATACCGCCAAACACACCTAAAACGATACGCCAAGAAGCAATACCTTTATAAAGAATATATGCACCGCCTAGCAAAATAGCAGCGGTTGACACTTCACCAACAGAACCTGGCATAAAGCCCCAAAAGGCATTCCACCAGTTAGCATCCATCGCATAAGAAACGTTACCTGCGGCAGCTGCACTTAATGCGGTTGCACCAGAAAAACCATCTACAGCAACCCAAACTGCATCACCTGAAATATCAGGAGCATAAGCAAAGAATAGGAAAGCACGACCCGCTAACGCTGGGTTTAAGAAGTTTTTGCCTGTACCACCAAACACTTCTTTTGCAACAACTACACCAAAGGTAATACCAATAGCTACCTGCCATAATGGAATAGTTGCTGGTAAGATCAGGGCGAATAAGATTGAAGAAACGAAGAAACCTTCATTCACCTCATGTTTGCGTACTGCGGCAAACAATACTTCCCAAAAACCACCAACGATAAACGTTACGGCGTAAATTGGCATGAAGAACATGGCTCCGTAGAACATCATGCTAAACCAGCCAGATTCAGCAGTTAAACTGCCACCTAACATTTCAAAAAGGTCAACTTGCCACGTATCAGCTAGCGCGTAACCTGCCGCTAATGCTTCAGTTGCTTGGTAACCAATGTTGTACATACCAAAGAACATGGCTGGAAATACAGCTAACCAAACCGTGATCATAATACGTTTTAAGTCAATGCTATCACGAACGTGCGTTTGACCTTTGTTAACATAACCTGGCGTAAATAAACCAGTAGCAACGGCTTCGTATAATGCGAACCATTTTTCATGTTTGCCGCCTTTTTCAAAATGCGGCTCTAAATCTTCTATAAACTTTTTCAAGCCCATGACTAACCTTCCTTCTCAATTGTGGTTAGGCATTCACGAAGGATCACACCGTAATCTGTTTTGCCTGGGCAAACAAATGTACATAGTGCTAAATCTTCTTCATCCAGCTCTAAGGCACCAAGTTGTTGAGCACCGTCGGTATCACCGGCAGCTAAATCACGCAATAACATGGTAGGTAAAATATCTAAAGGCATAACACGCTCATAGTTACCAATTGGCACCATGGCACGTGGGCTTCCGTTAGTCGTTGTTGTCATGTTAAATAACTTACTTGGGAACAAGTGAGACATATAAGCACGAGTCACTGAGAATTTATTTGGGCCAGGATACATGTAGCCTAAAAATTCTTTTTCACGACCTTCTTTTAATGCAGCAACTTGCACATGGTAGCGCCCAAGAAAAGCATGAACACCTTGTGCTTGTCTACCTAAAAGAACAGAACCTGAAATTAAGCGGATTTCACCGTTATTAATTTCACCAGCCGTTAAATCGTTAACACTCGCACCTAAAATGGTACGAACTAAACGAGGATTTTTCACTTCTGGACCAGCAATAGATATAACACGAGAGCTATTTAACTCGCCTGTTGTAAATAACTGACCAAATGCGATAACGTCCTGATAACCTATGTGCCATACAAATTTATCGCCACTTACTGGAGATAAAAAGTGAATGTGCGTACCTACTAAGCCAGCAGGATGTTTACCCGCAAACTCATTGACTTCAACAGTTGAAGTGGTAGGAATATCAACGTTTGGCGCTTTTGAAACAAACACTTTACCTTCAGTTAAACGAGATAAAATCGTTAAACCGTTTTTAAATGCTTGCGCTTGTTCATTGATAATTAAAGCAGGATCTGCAGCGAGTGGATTCGTATCCATGGCGCTAACAAAAATTGCTTTCGGGGTTGAGTCAATCGCTGGAATTTTACTAAATGGACGAGTACGCAATGCTGTCCATAAACCTGAATTCACTAAATTAGTCACAACATCTTCACGAGCAATGTTGGCTAATTCATTTTCAGGATAGCTGGTAAACGTTTCTTGCTCTTCACCATCTAATTCGATGACAACAGATTGCAAAACGCGCTTTTCACCACGATTGATTTGAGTAACAACACCTGCAGCTTGAGCTGTGAATTTAACGCCTGGATTCTTTTTATCTTCAAAAAGTACCTGGCCTTTTTTGACACGATCTTCCACTTTAACAAACATGGTAGGTCGCATACCCACAAACTCTTCACCTAATGTTGCAACGGTTTTAATGGGCGAACCATCATGGATTACTTGCTGGGGAGCACCTGCTACAGGAACATCCAGACCTTTTTTTATTGTAATCATAAACACTTGCACTACTTTGACGGGAGTATAAAAACCTTTTATTTCCTCACCTAAATACTTTTAAATCAAACAGTTAAAAGCACCCAAGTGAAAAAACAGCCGGTTTCAGTGTATTTCAGTAGAACATCACTTAATTAGCATAGCTAACAAAATGCATCTACCGGCTCTAAGTTAAAAATATTCTGGCACGAATTTTAGCACAAATTTTAATAATTACGCTATTGGGCAATGATACTTTTCTTTACAATTTCTTGCTCTTTGGCGTTTTTTTATACGAATAATGCGGTTTTATTATTTTAAGGCCGAAAAAAAGGCCAATGTTTTAAAAACATTGGCCTTTTCTGTCAAAAACTTTCGCTAAAACTCAATTAACCAACAAGGTTATTAATTTCAACTAACGGGCTGATATCAGCATCATAATCAACAGAGTCAATGCCAAAACCAAATAATTTCAAGAACTCATTGTGATAAGCGACATAGTCAGTCAATTCATCAATAGTGTCGGTTTCAACAGTATCCCAGATTTCTTGAACACGATTTTGAACACTATCTTCTAATTCTTTGTAGTTTTGACTTAAACGACCCGCTTCATCTAAGCGAGGGTTTGAATTATAAAGATTTTCTTTAAACAAATTCTGAATTTGTTCAATACAGCCTTCATAAGTACCGTCAGCTTTCATCACTTTGAACATCGCTGAAATATACAATGGCATAATGGGAATAGCAGAGCTTGCTTGAGTCACAACCGCATTTAATGACGTAACATACGCTTTACCCTTTAATGACTCTGCTTTAGCGGTAATTGCTGCTGCTGCTCTGTCTAAATCTTCTTTAGCTCGACCAATGGTTGCGTGACCATAAATTGGCCAAGTTAATTTTTTACCTATATAGGTATAAGCCGTTGTTTTAAAACCATCCGCTAATACGCCAGCTTCTGTTAAGGCATTGATCCATAATTCCCAATCAGCACCGCCCATTACGTCAATTGTGCCTTGAATTTCAGCTTCATTCGCTTGCTCAACAGAAACAGAATCAATGATACGTTTTGAAGTATTCAGATTTTTAGTGGTTACACTTTCACCAATAGGCTTTAACGTTGATGAATACACTTCGCCTGTATCAGGATCTGTGCGACGAGGAGAGGCTAAGCTATAAATGACCAGATCAATTTTCCCAAGATCCTGTTTAATAATATCAATCGCTTGAGATTTTAATGCGTGAGAAAAAGCATCGCCATTGATATTTTTTGACCAAATACCCGCTTCGTCTGCAGCTTGCTGAAATGCCGCCGTATTATACCAACCAGCCGATGCTGTTTTTGTTTCCGTCGGTGGTTTTTCAAAAAATACCCCTAAGGTTTTTGCGCCATTACCAAATGCAGCGGTAATACGAGACGATAATCCGTAACCTGTTGACGCACCAATAACGAGTACATTTTTAGGTTTATCATCTGATTGAGTTTGGCTTTTAACATAAGCTATTTGTTCATTTACGTGCGCAGCACATCCTGCAGGATGAGCGTTTGTACAAATAAAACCACGAATTTTTGGTTTGATGACCATAGGATCGCCTTTATAAAATAATTATTTTTTAAAAAATTTTCGCATAGTTTACTCCGCTTCGCGAAATAAGAGGTACGAGCAGTAATAAAAAAGAAAGAATTGCTTAGTTCTTATCGTTCAGTTCATCTTTCTTTTAAAGGTTTTCAAGTGTGTTGTTAACTATCTATTTTCGTAATACGCCTTTAATGTTAGATCATTATACTGGCGCATTGACTGTAAAAACTCATTGTATGATTGCCAAATATTAGCAAAGTCAGCATCCGCTGCAGCTTGTTCCGCAAGGACTTCATTCGAGTATTGTTTTAGCGCGACCAAAACATCCTTTGGAAACTCACGTAATTTAACGCCATGCTTTTCAACCAACGTTTTTAACGCGCTATTATTACGCGCATTATATTCATCTAGCATGTCTTCGTTAACGGCTTTTGCGGCAACTTCAACAATTTTTTGTAAATCTTTTGGTAATGCTTTCAAGGCTTTTTCATTAACTAAGAACTCTAAACCCGTGCCTGTTTCATGCCAAACCGATGAATAATAAAACTCTGCCGCTTGATAAAAGCCGAACGCTAAATCATTGTAGGGTCCAACCCATTCAGACGCATCAATAGCGCCACTTTGTAATGAAGAGAAGATCTCGCCACCTGTTAACGTCACAGGAATTGCGCCTGCACGTTTTAATACTTCCCCACCTAAACCAGGGATCCGCATTTTAAGACCTTTTAAATCCTCAATGCTATTGATTTCTTTTTTAAACCAACCCGCAAATTGAGCTCCTGAGTTGCCTCCTGCCATTGGAACAACACCAAACGGCTTATACAAATTTTGCCATAGTTCTAAACCACCGCCATAATGCAACCATGCATTAAATTCTGTCGCTGTCATTCCAAAAGGAATTGCACTAAAAATAGGTGCTGCAGGCATTTTTCCTTTCCAATAATAAGCACCGCTATGCCCCATTTGCACTGTGCCTTGCGAAACAGCGTCAAATACTTCAAAGCCTGGTACTAACTCGCCTGCACCATACACTTTAACGGTTAAACGTCCGCCACTCATTTCATTCACATATTCAGCGAACTTTTCCGGCCCTAAACCAAGCCCTGGGAAGTTTTTTGGCCATGAGGTTACTAATTTCCATTCAAACGTTTGAGCAGGTTCAGCCACGTTTACTTGCTTTTCTTTAGCCTCATTACAACCTGCTAATAAACTTAGCGAGCAAATCATCGCGGTAAATAATTTCAATGTGGATATTTTCATAGGATTTTCCGTATCTTAAATGTTGAATTAAGTGATTATCAACCGTATATCACTGTCGGTAACCAAGTGATCAATTCTGGCCATTGCGCAAGCGCCAATAATAACAATAATTGCATGAGAATAAAGGGAATAACACCTTTATATATCGATGACGTTTTTACTGACTTGTCTGCGACGCCGCGTAAATAAAACAAAGCAAAACCAAACGGTGGAGTTAGAAATGACGTTTGTAAATTAATTGCAATCATGATCCCTAACCAAATTGGATCTAACCCCATTGCGAGTAATATTGGCGCAACAATTGGCACAACAACAAAAGTTATTTCAATAAAATCAAGAATAAAACCAAGCAAAAAGATCACTAACATGACAATGAGAGTCGCGCCGATCACCCCTCCCGGCATTTGTTCGAAAAAGCCCTGAACAAGCTCTTCGCCGCCAAACCCTCTAAAAACTAACGAGAAAAGACTGGCACCAATGAGAATGAGAAATACCATTGAGGTTATTTTTACTGTGCTATTCATCACAGCTTTAAGATTTTCTTTGGTTAACTGCTTTTGTAGCAGAGCTAAAACTGTCGCGCCCATCGCCCCTACACCAGCAGCTTCTGTTGGTGTTGCAAACCCTAATAAAATTGAACCAAGCACAACAAACATTAACGCTAAAGGCGGCATCAACGCAGTTAGCATTAACATACCAACCGAATTATCTTGTTGAATCTCTGCGATGTCTTGTTTAGTTAAGCTAGGCACTTCATTAGGTTTCAAAATAGCGTACACCACACAATAACTGATATACATGGCTACTAAAATCATGCCTGGGACAACAGCGCCAGCAAATAAATCGCCTACAGATACGGTTTCAGGGCTAAATATGCCCATTTGTAATTGCGCTTTTTGATAGGCACTTGATAACACATCACCTAATAAGACTAAGGCAATTGATGGTGGAATAATTTGTCCAAGCGTTCCAGTAGCACAAATGATTCCTGTAGAAAATTGAGGGTTGTAGCCACGTTTTAGCATCGTGGGTAATGACAATAACCCCATGGTGACAACCGTTGCGCCAACAATTCCAGTACTTGCCGCTAATAACATTCCCACTAAAGTAACCGATATTCCTAAACCACCACGAAATCGTCCAAATAAAATAGACATCGCATTCAGTAAATTTTCGGCAATTTTTGAACGTTCTAACATTGCTCCCATAAAGACGAATAAAGGGACTGCTAATAGCGTTTGATTGTTAACCACACCATAAACTCGACTTGGTAGTGCTTGTAAAAAAGCGGGTTCAAAAATACCAAAAAAACTGCCAATCCCAGCAAACAATAATGCGGTTCCTGCTAACGACAAGGCGACGGGATAACCTAAAAGCAAGATCAAACAAACTACAACAAACATCAGTAAAGCAAGATATTCCATTACTTCGCTCCTGTTGCTGTGGCATGTTGAATAAGTAAAAAGTTGCGCATAATTTCAGCAACGCCTTGTAAAGCTAAGGTAATTGATAACAACAAAATGAGAGATTTATTGATATACACGAAAGGTAATCCACCTGCTTCACCAGATTGCTCCATGATTTGCCATGAAATGATCACATAATCGAAACTGATAATAAAAATAGTAATACAGACAGGAAGCAGTAAAAAAAGTCCGCCAAAGAAATTCACTAACGCTTGTTTTTTAACTGAAAATTTTTGATAAAAAATATCAACTCGTACATGGCCATCGGCTTTTAAGGTGTAGGCAGCACCAAGCATAAAAACTATGCCATGACAGTAAAGCACTGACTCTTGCATTGCGACCCAACCAAGGTTAAAACCATAACGAAGCACAACAATAGCAAAGCTTAAAATCACCATTAAAAAAGTTAACCAAGCGATGATTTTTCCAGTGCATTCAGTGAAATGATCAATAACAGTAATGACATTATTTAACCATTTAAAAGACATGAAATACCCTAATAATTATTATTTTATTTTCTGGGCTAGAACAAATAACAGATTTACCGAACAAAGGAAACGCTTAACAATAGAATTATTTATTATGCTGTAGATAAAATCTGTTCACCAACATCGTCATACGCACTTTATCTTCTTATTTAATGTGCAAAACAAGAGACTAACTGATCTTCTGATTTATACAAAATGTTGATAAAACACCCTCGCATTAGAAGCAAAAATGAATAACTTCTTACCTTTCTACTTTCCACCACCCAAACATTTTGGTGATAACGGTGTGTTGTCAGCATAATAATCATGCCACTCTTTTTCAGTGTAGGTGTGCAATGCAAGTGCATGAATTTTTTCAGATAGTTCACTCGCTAAAATACTATTAACCGCACGGTGGCGCTTAATTAATCGCTCTCCTTCAAAATCTTTCGAGACGATGATCACCTTAAAATGTGACTCGCTACCAGGCGCAACATTATGTTGGTGACTTTCGTTTATCACATCTAAATGCAGCGGGGAAAAAGCAGACAGTAATTTTTCTTCAATAATAGCTTCTATAGTCATATAAGATTCCCTGAGTTATTGATTTTGTTTGTCTCACCTTAAGTCTAGTAACGTTAAACTATTTCACCATCTATCTAGACGGCTACAATGCGGTATTAATCACTAAGTCATTGCTCAAGATGAGAAAATATTAATTTATTTTTCTAAATGTTAAGTTGATACGTTGTTGGCATTCAATACGAGATTTAAGTACGGCATGCTGCCAATATTGTTGAGTTTCACCAGACATGACCAACAAGCTGCCCGATTGTAATGGCAATTTATAACTTTCACCAGTGAGTTTATGCTTTAAATGAAAAATTCTTTGACCACCAAATGATAAAGAAGCGATCACAGGATTAACGCCTAATTCTGGTTCATCGTCACTATGCCAGCTGACTGAATCTCGCTGGTCTCGATAACAATTTGCAAGTACCGCATTAAAGGTTTGCTGACAAAAATCAGATACTTGCTCCTTCAAGGCTAACAACCTTGGTGTCCACGGCTGAGGTTGTAAAGTTAAGTTTGAATATGTGTACGCGCTATCACTGTCGCCATACCATGCTTGCAGCCTTGGAATATTAAGCATTTTCCCATACATCAATATTTGATCTTGTCGCCAATCAAGCTCTTGATATAACGATTGTGCTAGCATTTTACTTTTATCAAAATCTATAAAATTTGGATAAAACGCAATCGTGGCATTAGGTAATCGAATATTAATAGTGGCGCCAATAAATTAATCTAGAGACAAGCGCTAAATTTTGGCACAATAGACACCTCGCATCTAGCAAAAAATTACCGTTATTGATTATGCTCAGTCCTTTTTTAATTCATGATAAAAACCTCTACCTCGACCGTTTTCCTGTTAACCAAGTGAATCGCAGTTTACAAGCTTGGGATGCCGCAGATGAATAT
>DAINNQ010000018.1:0-16608 GCA_036735825.1 Alteromonadaceae bacterium
GACTATTTATAAATATTATTTGTAATTTATCTCGAAAATTTTTACTGTTTATAGGGCTTATAGCGTCATTGTAAATAAATTCAATGCTTGTATTGCATACAGATAATACAATATTATATAAAAGAAATAATGATAAGAAACGGTTGAAGTATAACTTCACATTATATGAACGCACCTAGGACACCCCAATGACTGATTTACGACAACAGGCACTCGATTATCATCAATTCCCAACTCCAGGAAAAATCAGTGTCGAAATTACCAAGCCAGCAGAAACAAGCCAAGACCTTTCACTAGCTTATAGCCCAGGTGTTGCAGAGCCTGTTCGTGCAATTGCTGAAAACCCAGATGATGTATATAAATACACGGGCAAAGGCAACTCAGTGGCTGTTATTACTAATGGTACGGCTATATTAGGATTAGGAAATCTAGGTGGTATGGCTTCAAAACCAGTGATGGAAGGTAAAGCCTTATTGTTTAAACGATTTGCGGGTATTAATTCTTTTGATATCGAAGTAAAACACAAAACGGTGGAAGAATTTGTAAATACCGTAGCAAATATTGCTGATAGTTTTGGTGGTATTAATTTAGAAGATATTAAAGCACCAGAATGTTTTGCTATTGAAAAAGCCTTGATTGAACGATGTAAAGTTCCTGTATTTCATGATGATCAACATGGTACCGCTATTGTAACAGCAGCAGGGATGATCAATGCCTTAGAAATTCAAGGTAAGAATATTAAGCATGCTGATATCGTTTGTATGGGCGCTGGTGCAGCTGCTATAGCCTGTATGGAATTACTGATTAAATGCGGTGCTCAGCGTGAAAAAATTTACATGCTAGATACCAAAGGTGTCGTTCACACACGTCGCGACGATTTAAACGAGTATAAGAAACTTTTTGCGAATAATACCGATAAACGCACATTAGAAGATGTGATCGATGGTGCCGATGTTTTCGTGGGTGTTTCAGGGCCTAACTTATTATCAGCAGAGCACGTAAAACTCATGGCAGCTAAACCTGTCATTTTTGCTTGTTCGAACCCAGATCCTGAAATTAAACCTGAGCTAGCACTTGCGGTGCGCGATGATATTATTATCGCCACAGGTCGTTCAGATTATCCAAATCAAGTGAACAATGTTTTATGTTTCCCATTTATTTTCCGTGGCGCTTTAGATGTAAGAGCTCGAACTATTAATGACGAAATGAAAGTTGCTTGTGTTCATGCTATTCGTGAATTAGCCAAAGAACCTGTGCCACAAGATGTACTTGATGCTTCTGGAGTTCAGAGTTTAACTTTCGGCAAGGACTATATCATTCCAAAACCGATGGATTCTCGTTTATGTGCTCGTGTTGCTCGCGCTGTCGCACAAGCTGCGGTAGATTCAGGTGTTGCTGCACTTGAATTACCAGAAGATTACATGAAAAACTAACGCGCTAGTCAACAGTAAACAAAAAAGTCGTGAAAATTTTATTAATTTTCACGACTTTTATTTTTCCGCAGATGTAGTTTTTGATTAATGAATTAACTAATCTTCATCAGACTCAAATTGACTAAAATCAGTTACACCTTGCTCTTCTAATGCTTTACGGACGCTTTCAGGTAATCGTTGATCGTTGTCTTTTGCTAAATCATTATCGTTTGGTAAAGGTTGACCAGTAAAAGCATGCAGAAAAGCTTCGCATAATAATTCGCTATTAGTGGCATGGCGTAAATTATTTACTTGGCGACGAGTACGTTCATCAGTAAGTACTTTGAGTACCCGTAAAGGGATAGACACGGTAATCTTTTTTACTTGTTCGCTTTTTTTACCGTGCTCAGCGTATGGGTTAATATATTCGCCATTCCACTTTGCCATGGATTACCTCGATTAATGTTAATATGAAACGTAAATGTGAAATTTTTATATTGGTTTGCGCTAAAATGTAGAGCAGCATTGTGGTAGATTTTACTGGTTGTGAGCGCTTAGTCAATAATGAATGTGTAGAAGTTTAGATGTCTAAAGTTCTTGACCCTTAAATATAAAAGATTTAGACTTTTGGACGTCCAAACATCCATTCGCAAAAGTTTGGCCGATACTTAATCACTATTGAAAATTGGAGCACATGATGACAGACAGAAAAATCGCAACCATTGCGGTCAGAGCCGGTATAAATACGGATGATCATCACGGTGCTGTTATCCCTGCTATTCACCTTTCTAGTACATACTCCCTTAAGGGATTTAATGATAAGCGTCAATTCGACTATTCGCGCACAGGTAACCCAACTCGAGCAACGTTTGCACAGGCTATTGCTGATTTAGAGCAAGGCGCAGTTGGCATAGTGACCAGCACAGGAATGTCATCAGTACATTTAATTTGCCAATTATTATCTACGAACGACACCGTCGTTATTCCTCATGACTGCTACGGTGGGAGTTATCGTTTGTTTATCCACTTAGCGAAACGTGGACAATTTAAGCTTATCGTTGTTGATCAAAATGATGAGCAAGCTTTAGCTGATGCCTTACAACAAAAGCCGAAATTGGTGTTGATAGAAACACCAAGTAATCCATTATTACGTATTGTTGATATTGAAAAAATTACCCAAGCAAGTCATAACGTTGGCGCAATTGTCGCCGTTGACAATACCTTTTTATCGCCAGTATTACAGCAACCGCTTTTACTAGGTGCCGACATCGTTTTTCATTCGACGACTAAATTTATAAATGGCCATAGTGATGTTGTTGGTGGCGTGTTAGTCACTAAAGAACAAGCGTTAGGTGAAGAACTAGCTTGGTGGGCAAATTGTATCGGTATTACCGGATCGGCTTTTGATAGCTATTTAGCCTTGCGTGGCTTGAAAACATTGCCACTACGAATGAAGCAACATCAGGAAAATGCCAATGCAGTTGCTGAATTTTTAAAAGATCATCCCGCGATTGATGCGGTGTATTTTCCAGGTTTTACTGATCACCCTAATCATGACGTTGCCAGAAAGCAGCAGGCTGATTTTGGTTCGATGATGAGCTTTGAAGTTAAAGGGGGTGTTGAAGCGGTGAAAGTGCTGTTCGATAATTTACAACTCTTTACGCTAGCACAATCATTAGGAGGCGTGGAGAGCTTGATCAGTCATCCTTCCACCATGACTCACGCAGGAATGGAAATATCAGCACAAATTGAAGCAGGAATTAATCAATCATTAGTTCGAATTTCTGTAGGCATTGAAGATATTGAAGACATTATTGCTGACCTAGCAAATGGCTTAGCAGCAAGTCAAAAAGCACAATAAGTAAAATATCGTTACCAGATAAGTAACGCTTATGATTAATTTAATTTGAGAATACGAGTAAAAAATGAGCCAGACAAATGTGGTCGAGCAATTAACGGCGGACAAAAATCAACTTGCAAAGCATGCCATTCATGTTCATAAATTTGGTGGTAGCTCATTAGCGTCAACCGAATGTATCACGCGAGTAGTGAACATTATTCGCCAACATTGCCAGCTGAACGATATTATCGTGGTTTCTGCTAATGGAAAAACAACCGATGCTCTGTTTGCTATTTATCAACACGCCATTGACAATAATGACCAATTAACTGAATCGATTGAGAAACTTAAATTAAATCAAACGCAATTAATTGAAAGTTTATTAAATGCGTCAAGTGCAGCACGCTTGGTTGACTACTTAACAAATGATATCGAACAGTTAACGCAGTGGTTAAGTGACAATCCTGAACAATATCAAAATGATATGCTGTCGTTTGGCGAATTGTGGTCAGCGCGTTTGTTATCGGCAATTTTAAGTGAACATGTTTGTCCAAGTTATTACCTTGACGCTCGTCATTTTCTCCAAATTAACAATGACAAAGAATGTAAAGTCAATACGGATGTTAGCCGTGAACAATATAATCAACTGACGCAAAAGAGAAAATTAGCGGTAGTAACTGGTTATATCAGCAAAAATGTTCAAGGTGAAACGTGTACGTTAGGCCGAAATGGTAGTGATTATTCTGCCACCATTATGGCGTCACTCGTCGGGGCATTGAATGTCACCCTTTGGACGGATGTTGATGGTATTTATAGTGCCGACCCGCGTTTTGTGCCGTTAGCGAGAAAGTTACATCGTTTACCTAATGGTGTTGCTAAAGAACTTGGTCGTTTAGGCAACCCAGTATTACATGCAAAAACACTACAGCCATTAACCGATCATAGTACCCATTTGCATGTCGCCAGTAGCTTCGATAGCAGTATTAGCGGCACTGAAATTGGTAAGTTTGGCCAAATAGCTAAACAAGAATTGTCGGTGACTTTTCTCAATGATTTATTACTTGCTCAATCTGAAAGCTTTCAAGGCAAACTAGGCGTTGTTGCCCAAAAAGAATTCTCTGCCATTTGTGGCGACAAAGATGCTGGCTTTATTGTCATTCATCAACATCAACAAAAAGCGGTGAGTCAATGGTTAGCAAGTCATGATACTGAAGTTTCATTCACACCTGCGGCGATTTTAGCAACGGTGGGTCATCGAGTCGTCCACCATGGCGATGTTCAAGCTCGTTTTAAACGTGCATTAAAACATAACCAACCTTTTGCTGTTGTTAATTCATTCAGTGAACACAGCATTATTGCTATTTTGACTGAATCTTGTACCACGGAATTACTGAACAAAGTTCATCACGATATGACAAAAGATGCTCGTCATATTGGTTTAGTGGTCGCAGGGTTAGGCAATATCGGCGAGCGTTTCTTATCGTTATTACCCGCGCAATTAAACAGAATTTCAGCGTTAGAAAACCTGCATTTAGTGGGTTTGATAACCTCTCACAAAGCTTTGATTAACAATGATGGTATTGAAGTGACGCAAGCATTGTCGCTTTATCAGCAAGAAGCTCAAGAATATGACCATGAACTGTTAATGTCATGGTTGAATAATCACCCTTATGATGAATTAGTAGTGGTTGATATTACGCCAAGTGAAACCTTTAGTAATTTGTACGGAGAATTCTTCAAGCAAGGTATTCATGTTATTGGCGCCAATAAATGGGCCGCTTCATCAAGTACTGAAAATTATAATTATTTGGTTAACACAGCGAAGGAAAATAAAAGCCTTTGGCTGGGAAATACTACCGTCGGCGCAGGTTTACCGGTAAATTTTGCTATCCGTGATTTACTCAATAGTGGCGATACCATTACAGAAATTGCTGGTGTATTTTCTGGCACATTGTCGTGGTTATTTGAAAGCTATGACGGTTCTATCGCTTTTTCGCGTTTATTGTCAGATGCTCTTTCTCAAGGCATTACCGAACCTGATCCGCGTGAAGATCTCTCTGGTCGAGATGTGCAAAGAAAGTTACTTATTTTAGCTAGAACTGCAGGTTTTGAATTATCGCTTGAAGATATTGAATGTCAAAATTTAGTGCCAGAGGCATTACGAGATTTAACTACTCAAGAATTTTTACAGCAAAGCGCGTTGCTTGATGACTTCTTTGCCAGCCAACTGGCTCATGCAAAAGGAAAATCGGCTTGTATTTGTTATATTGCAAGGCTTTTTATTGGCGATGATAAAAAAATCTCTGCAAAAGTGGGCTTAGAAGTTATCGACAATAAAAACGTCTTTGCCAGATTAGCGCCGAGTGAAAATATTTTCCAAATAAAAAGTGGTTGGTATCAAGACACAGGCCTAATTATACGCGGTCCTGGCGCGGGAAGAGATGTTACCGCTGGCGGCTTACATTCTGATCTAGTCAGTATTTGTCAGCAACTTTCTAGTCGTAGAAACCAAGTGAAAATCAAAGGTATTAACACGCTTTAATAGACAAATGTCATACGGAGTGCTTTTGTTTTGCCTGATGGATCATGCTAAATAATTCCTTGAGTGTTATCTCAATATTAATTAGCATGATCCTCACTTTTATTATTGCTGTTAGTTATCCTGATATATGTCTAATCCAGTATTTAGTGATACACATTTCACCACTCAAGTTAAATTGTTACTTGATAAGCTTTATGGGCGTAGCATTTTAAAAGACTCATTGCTTGAACGCGCTATTCACTTTTACGAAAACCAGCCATTTAATCAAAATAAACTCGACAAGTTCACACAACGCATCACTGAATTAAGTGTTCAAAGTGATGATGAAAAAGTGCAACGCCAGATCAGTAAAATTGAACGTGAGTTTCGTGATTTTAAACAAGAGTTAAAGTATGAAAGTAATGAGCGTCATAAGTTTCTTTATGTACTCTGTAAAGAAATTATTGAGTTAACTGAAGGGGCTAACTTTGAAGAAAGCAATCGCAAGTCAGCTCAATTACTTGGAACTATTCAGTTACTTAGCCCGTCGGAAGGCAAAAAAGTTGCAGAAGCTAATGAGCGCAGCAAGCCTTTGTATAAAGCCGTATTGTGTATTCGTCTATTAGACAAACTTTGCGTTGACGGCACTCTTAATATTTCTGAGCCTCACATAAAAGCAATTTTAGAAGGGGTTGAAGGGGATCACTATAAGCAATTAAAAGCTATTGATAAGGAAAGTTACCAAGAGTTAGTTGAAAAAGTGAAAATTCCTATTTTAATGGCAGCGCTTATTCAAGACATTGGCAACTTTCATCCCGAAGCCCAAAAAATATTAACGGGAGAAGACGGCACTCTCGATCCTCACAGAACCTTAGTAGTCGATGATCGTAAAAATCTTTTGCAAATTAATTACCGTGAAACGGTGAAGTTTTTGGTCGATGGCATTGGCGCGCCAAGTTATGTCGGTAATTCAAAAACCGATCGAGATAAATTTAATCTTGATGAACACAAAAAGTTGGTGTTTATAAAACACTTATTAAAAAGTGCTATTGCTCCTAAATTAGGGGTGGGTAACTTACTTAAAGTGCCGCAAATTTATGCATCCATCATTTTGTCGACCAAATCGTCCTACAATTACAAATTATTACCTAAGGTTTATCAGGCGCTTGATCAAAATGCCGAGCGCGGCACATGTAGTCAGGCGATAGTTGATGCTTTAAGAACTATCACAGGTGATTTTCCTCAAGGGTTTGGCATTACGTATATCCCAAAAGATTCTGACGGGAAAGATGGTGATCATTATGAATATGCTATTGTTAATCAACTTTATCCGAATGACCCTACCGTGCCAAAATGTCGAACAGCAACACGAGGTTTAACGTTTATTGGTCATGGGCAAGATATTGAAATACCGCTAACGTCTAATCTTTATCATACCGATACTGCAAAAGAGTTCTCTATGGTCAGTAAAGATCGCCTTAATGAGATCCTCGAACTCTTATCATCAAATTACCATGAACGTAAAAATCTCGATTTACTGCCACGTTGCTGGCAAACCGAGGAATTTTTCTCGATGAAAAACAACCAAAAATTATGGAATAAAGGTTAATGCTTCAAGCTTAACCTTTACTTTTTCTGTTTTAATCAAAGTTTATAGATACAGCTTCTAATCCATACAACTTTAATTTATACAACTTTAATTTATACAGTAATGATGGATCATCTGAGTTAAAATTTTCAGCGTTTTATCTATTTCACTGTGGGCTAAAAATTCATCCGGCTGATGAGCTTGGTCGATGGAACCCGGTCCTAACACTATAGTTTGACAACCTAATTGTTGAATGAAAGGCGCTTCAGTGGCGTAATTTACTGCACAACAGGAATGTCCGCTGATTTCTTCCGCTAACGTAATCAAACTGCTCGGCTTTTTCTGCTCAAAACTCGGTGAGCTTGGGTCCAATTCAGCAAAACTAACTCGGCCAGGATATTTCTCTGCAACTGGCGCTAGCGCTTCACTGAGTAACTGAATTAAATCAGAGTCATTCATTCCCGGTAAGGCACGCATATCAATATCTAACTGGCAGTGGCCACATATTCTATTGGCATTGTCGCCGCCGTTAATTGCCCCTAGATTTAATGTTGGCGAGGTAACATCAAAGGCTGTATTTTGGTAATTACTAATGAGTTTTTCTTTTAATAGCATTAACTGGCCAATCACTTGATACATGATCTCAATGGCGTTAACCCCTAAACTCGGTTTACTTGAATGCCCTGATTGTCCTTTGATAATGATGCGATGCGACATATGCCCTTTATGCATGACCACTGGCACTAAGTTAGTAGGCTCACCGATAATGGCAACATCAGGTTTAATATCTTGATTTTCTGCAAAAAAACGTGCCCCTGCCATGGTGGTTTCTTCATCAGCTGTGGCTAAAATATAGAGCGGCTTCGTTAATTGTTGAGCGTTTAGCTCTTTACATACCTGTAAAATGAAAGCAAAAAAACCTTTCATGTCGCACGTTCCCAGACCATAAAATTTATTGTCTTTATCAATAATAGATAAAGGGTCTGAACTCCACCTGTTTTCATCAAAAGGCACGGTATCACTGTGACCCGCTAATAATAACCCACCTTCACCTGAGCCAAGTTTCGCGAGTAAATTGTATTTATTTCGCGTGTTGGGCACTGCTTGAATATTAATGTCAAAACCGAGTTGTTCAAACCACGTCGCCAATAATTGAATAACTTTCAGGTTGCCTTGATCCCAATTAGCATGACTTGAGCTAATAGAAGGGCTGGCAATCAATTGTTTTAATGAATCAGTGAAGTTGGGTAATTGAATCATAGCTATTCCAATAGTAAAAATATTTCATGGGTAATTATGTTAATTTGTTGCATAACTACCCATCAGGTGTTAAATTCTCGTTCTAGTGTAAATAACCTAATTCAATAACGCTACGGAAAAGTTTTTCTGTTGAGTTTTTTATTGCTTAAACACAGTAATAAAAACGTCATAAAACGGGTTTGTTTAACAGATATTATAGAAATATTTATGTGGCTAGCAATAATCAAGTAAATAACTTTTTGATTGTTTTTAGTACAGATATTTTGAATAGAATTGCAATAATAGAGGTAATATGAAAGTCGCGGTCATTGGAGCAAGTGGTTATACAGGTGCAGAACTTATTTGCTTGCTGTCTACACACGACAAAATTTCGTTAAAACATTTAGTGGTTTCTGAGCAAAGTAGCTCAGCTGATATGACTTTTTCTCAGCTTCATCCGCGTTTTTTAGGTATTTGTGATTTACCCTTAGTGTGTTTTTCTCAAGCATGGTTTGACAGTGTGACTGATGAAGCGAATGCAGATGAGAAAATTGATGCGGTGTTTTTTGCTACACCTCACGAATTTAGTGCTGATTGGGCGCATGCTTTTGTTGAAAAAGGTATTAAAGTGTTTGATTTGTCAGGAGGTTTTCGCTTAAAAAATAGTGAAGATTATCCAACCTATTATGGCTTTGAACATCAGCATTTATCTGCGTTAGCACAAGCAAAATATGGATTGGCGGAATGGCAGGAAGAAACGCTTGTTGATGCCAATTTAGTGGCTGTTCCTGGCTGTTATCCAACCGCAAGTTTATTGTCATTAAAGCCAATTACTCATAATCATTTACATGTTGAAGACTCATTAATCGTTATCAATGGCATCAGTGGTGTGAGCGGTGCAGGTCGTAAAGCGTCATTAGCGACAAGCTTTTATGAAGTCAGTTTAACGCCTTACAATATATTACAGCACAGACATCAACCAGAAATCAGCCAAGAAGCTGGCGCGCAAGTCATTTTTAATCCGCACTTAGCACCTTATAAACGCGGTTTATTGGCGACGGTGACGTTACAACTTAAGCCTGAAGTGACAGCCAAGCAAGTCGACCAAGCTTTTGTCAATGCTTATCAAGACAAACCATTAGTGCGTTTAACAGGAGCTTGGCCAAAAATTGATAATGTTGCTAACACGCCTTTTGCCGATGTGCATTGGCAAGTTGATGAAGAAAAGCATGTGGTTGTGGTGAGTTGTGCCATCGACAATTTACTGAAAGGTGCGGCGTCTCAAGCGGTGCAATGTGCAAATATTTCATTAGGTTTACCTAGTGAATATAGCTTAACCCATACTGGAGCCACAGATGTCTAACCTAGTTAAAAAACCATTAGTGATCAAAATTGGTGGCGCTATTTTGGAAAACAACCAAGCGCTTATTGAGTTAATGGAAGTGATTGCCATATTAGATGATCAAGCGGTTGTTTTGGTTCATGGCGGCGGCTGTGTGGTTGATGAAATGCTGAAGCAAGCGGGTTTTACTACGGAAAAAAAGCACGGTTTGCGTGTTACCCCTAAAGAGCAAATGCCAATTATTTCGGGCGCGCTAGCGGGTAGTGTGAATAAAGCGATTGTTTCTGCGGCAACTAGCCTTTCAATTTCAGCCGTTGGTTTGTCATTGGCTGATGGCGAAATGGTCAGTTGTAGCTTAAATGAGAATGACTTAGGCATGGTTGGTGTACCGTCTGCATATAGTAGTAAATTACTTGATACCTTATTAAGTGCTCAGTTTTTACCCGTGATCTCTTCAATTGGCGCATTAGCTAATGGCGAATTAGTGAATGTGAATGCTGACGATGCCGCTGTGGTCATTTGCCAATTACTCAATGCCGATTTATTACTGTTAACAGACGTTAATGGTGTGAAAGATCAACAAGGCGAATACCTTACATCGCTTAATGCTCAGCAAGCTCAAACGTTAATCGAGCAAGGCGTTATTGCTGGTGGCATGACAGCTAAAGTGAATGCTGCGCTTCATGCGGCAAATGAATTACGACGAAGTATCGCGGTTGCTAGTTGGCAATTTCCTGAGCAAATTAAACATTTGCTTAATGGTGACAACATAGGTACCCGCATTCAGCCAAATGGCTGATTTAAAAATCTCAATTTTTAAAGTACTGAATTCGTAAGGAAAACTAATGAATAACCTAAAGTTAACACATTTTTTAGCTGATGATCAGCTTAACAAACAGCAAATTGAAGCGTTAATTCAACTTGCTATTGAAATTAAACAGCACCCAAGCGATTACGCTCAAGCGTTAGCGGGAAAATCGGTAGCAATGATTTTCGAAAAACCGTCATTAAGAACGCATGTAAGTTTTGATATGGGTATTGCCAAATTAGGTGGGCATGCCCTGTATTTAGGCCAGCAAAATGGCAAGTTGGGCGAACGTGAACGGGTCAGTGATTACGCGAAAAATTTATCCTGTTATGCCGATGCCATTGTTGCGCGAGTTTTTGAAAATAGCGCCATTGAAGGCTTAGCAAAGCATGCCAGTGTGCCCGTAGTGAATGCCTTGTGTAACTTATATCACCCGTGCCAAGCATTGGCCGACTTTGTAACCTTAGCGGAAAATTTTCCTGATTTATCACAGATTAATCTAGCTTACATTGGCGACGGTAATAATGTGTCAAATTCATTAATGCTGATGGCGGCAACTTTGGGTGTCAATTTTACCTTAGTTTGTCCTCAAGGTTACGGCCCTGATGAAAGCATGCTCAATAAAGTTAACGCTTTAACTCAAAAAAGCGGCTCACGTTTTACTTTTACAACAGATATAAATGCTATTGGGCAACAAGATGCCATCTATACTGATACATGGATTTCTATGGGTGATGAAAATGCTAAAGACAAAGCGCAAGTATTAGCAACGTTTAAACCGTATCAAGTCAATCATTCATTAATGGAACAAACATCGGCAAGTGTGGTAATGCACTGCCAACCTGCGCATTTAGAAGAAGAAATTACGACCGCACTTTTTGACGATGAAAAAATGTCGGTAGTTTTTCAACAAGCAGAAAACAGAATGTGGGCGCAATGCGCCGTACTTGTCAGCCTGCTTGCTGACAAGTAATTAACTAGAGCGTGTTGACCTTTCATGTTTGTTTTTGCAGCTATTTGTTTGGTATTTATACAAGGCAACGCTTGTGTCGTGTAGTTATTCTACTCAAATCAAGCGTTAACACAGTAGAAATGCCAAACAAACGCTGCCCAAAGGGTTCAACTAAACGCATCCTGCTCTTTATTACTTGAATGAACCATAGAATAACTATGAATTAACTCAAGTGCCGCGATCAGAATGCGTTTAGAATGAACAAAAATAAAACAGCAAAGATCAACACGCTCTAATGGTATTAAACAGAATTTAAGATTTTATAGGAAACAACAATGGCTTTAGCTAAAAAAGAAATCAAAAAAGTAGTGCTTGCGTATTCAGGCGGATTAGACACGTCGGCCATCATTCCATGGTTAAAAGAAAACTATCATGGCTGTGAAGTTATCGCTTTTTGTGCCGATGTAGGCCAAGGCGAAGCCGAATTAGAAGGCATTAAAGAAAAAGCGATTGCATCGGGTGCTTCAGAATGTCACGTGGTTGATTTAAAAGAAGAATATGTAAAAAATTACATTTATCCAATTTTAAAAACGGGCGCGGTTTACGAAGGCCAATACTTGTTAGGCACGTCAATGGCTCGCCCAGTTATCGCAAAAGCACATGTTGAAGTTGCGCTAAAAGTCGGTGCAGATGCGGTATGTCATGGTTGTACGGGTAAAGGTAATGACCAAGTACGTTTTGAGTCTTGTTTTGCAGCGCTTGCACCACAATTAACCGTTATCGCGCCATGGCGTGAGTGGGACATGGTGTCTCGTGAAGACTTACTTGATTACCTTGCAGAACGTAATATTCCATGTGCTGCGTCGTTAACAAAAATTTATAGCCGTGATGCAAACGCTTGGCACATCTCTCACGAAGGTGGTGAGTTAGAAGATCCATGGTGTGAGCCTTCAAAAGAAGTTTGGACCATGACGGTTGATCCGATGGATGCACCTGATGTGCCTGAAAAAGTACAATTGAGCTTTGTTGCTGGCGAATTAGTGGCGGTTGACGGTCAAGACTTTAAAGAAAATGGTTCACCTGCACACGATGCACTGATGTACTTAAATGCTAAAGGTGCTGCGCATGGCGTTGGTCGTATTGATATCGTAGAAAACCGTTTAGTGGGTATGAAGTCACGTGGTTGTTATGAAACTCCGGGCGGCACTATTTTAATGGCGGCATACAAAGGCTTAGAAACACTTATTCTTGATAAAGAGTCGTTGAAATATCGTGAGTCAATTGGCTTAGAATTTTCACATGTTATTTACGATGGTCGTTGGTTTACCCCACTTGCCAAAGCGCAGTTAGCGTCAGCAGCATCTTTTGCTGAAAAACTCACTGGTGATGTCGTGGTTAAATTGTATAAAGGGATGGCCCAAGTTACTCAACGTCGTTCACCAAATAGCTTATATTCTGAAGCGTTTGCGACCTTTGGTGCAGATGATGTTTATGACCAAAAACATGCTGAAGGCTTTATTCGTTTATTTAGCTTATCAAGCAGAATTACAGCGCTTGCTCAAGCAGACTCATTACTTACTGCAAGTAAGGACAAATAATTATGGCGTTATGGGGCGGACGGTTTAAAGAAAAAGCGAGTCTTCAATTTAAAAAATTTAATGACTCGTTGCCAGTTGATTACCGTATGGCAGTGCAAGATATTGTGGGTTCAATCGCTTGGGCACAGGCGATTCATGAAGTTGGCGTGTTAAACGATGAAGAACTTGAACGTTTAACTGCGGCATTAATGGAATTAAAAGCTTCTGTTGAAGAAAATCCACAACAAATTTTGGCTTCTGACGCGGAAGATATTCACAGTTGGGTTGAAATTCAGCTGATTGAAAAAACGGGTGATTTAGGCAAAAAACTCCATACGGGTCGTAGTCGAAATGACCAAGTGGCGACTGATCTCAAATTGTGGTGTAAAGAAACAGGTGGCGATTTGTTATTCGCCCTCGTTAATTTACAACAAGCGATGATGAATTTAGCTGAGCGTGAGAAAGACACGGTTCTACCGGGTTACACGCATTTGCAAAGAGCGCAACCTGTTACTTTTGGTCATTGGTGTTTAGCTTATGTTGAAATGTTTAACCGCGATATTGGTCGATTAAAAGATGCATTATACCGTTTAGATGTGTCACCGTTAGGCTCTGGCGCACTTGCTGGCACGGCATATCCGATTGATAGAAACGCATTAGCGAATCGTTTAGGTTTTCGCACCGCGACAATGAACAGTTTAGATGCCGTTTCAGACCGTGATCATGTCATTGAATTACTTGCCGCGGCGAGCATTTCGATGATGCATCTATCGCGTTTTGCAGAAGACCTCATTTTCTATAATTCTGGCGAAGCAGGTTTTGTTGAAATGAGTGACTTAGTCAGCTCAGGTTCTTCACTGATGCCACAAAAGAAAAACCCTGATGCGTGTGAGTTAATTCGTGGCAAAGCGGGGCGCGTATTTGGCTCGTTAACTGGCATGTTAACCACAATGAAAGCTTTGGCTCTTGCCTATAACAAAGATATGCAAGAAGACAAAGAAGGCTTATTCGATGCATTAGATACTTGGCAAGAATGTATGGAAATGGCGGTGCTTGTTGCTGATGGACTAAAAGTGAATCGCTCAAGAACACTAGCTGCAGCCCAACAAGGTTATGCTAATGCCACTGAATTAGCCGATTATTTGGTCGGCAAAAATATTCCATTTCGTGAAGCGCATCACATTGTCGGTGAAGTGGTACTTGCGGCAATAGATAAAGGCTGTCCATTAGAAGATTTAACCTTGACGCAGTTGCAAGAATTTAGCGACAAAATTGAACAAGACGTTTACCAGCATTTATCCATAGAGTCGACATTAGATAAACGTGAAGCGCTTGGCGGTACCTCGCGTGCACAAGTTGAAAAAGCGATGGCAACCATTCAGTCAGGTTATCAACAAGGTAATCAAGATATTTTGAATGAACAAGTCGTTGGCGCGCCAGGCAAACAACAAATAAATGTTGCCTTAAAACAAGTGAAGCAACGTTTAAATGCTCAACGTGCAGCGGCTTTATCTGTGCGTAGAGCGCGAATGTCAGATGTTAATAGCATTGAACAACAAGTGAATTACTGGGCGGGTAAAGGGGAAATTTTACCGCGTAGCCGAGACAATATTATTCATGACATTCAAAACTTTGTGGTCGCTGAACTTGATGGCGAAGTTGTTGGCTGTGCCTCTTTGTATATTTATCAAACGGGCTTAGCTGAAATTCGCTCTGTTGTTGTTGATAAAAGTGCTCAACGACAAGGGCAAGGGCAAGCGTTAGTGCAATATTTGCTTGAGTTTGCTCATCAAATGGAATTAGAAAAAATAATTGTTTTAACCTACATTCCACAATATTTCTCGCAACTTGGCTTTAGTAAAATAGATAAAGCGTCGTTAGCGGAAAATATCATTGAAGACAGCGAGCCTAGTCCACATAAAGATCCTGCTGATGAAGTAGCGATGGAATATGTCGTTGGGCAAAGCAAATAATTTTGCAGGCTTTTAAGTCAAATCAGTGCAAACAGCAGTTGTCGATACTTGTTATCGGCAACTGTTTTAATATTTGTTGTCAGTCGTTTAGTAAAAGTGTTGTAGATATTTAAAGAATGGAAAACATGCATAACAGCGATCAAAATTTTGTTAAATGGTTTAGAAACGCCGCGCCGTATATTAATGCACACCGCGGCAAAACTGTGGTGTTAATGTTTGGTGGTGAAGCTGTACTTCACCCTAATTTTGCCAGCATAATTCACGATATTTCTTTGCTGCGCAGCTTGGGCGTAAAGCTGGTTGTTGTTCATGGCGCTCGCCCGCAAATTGAAGACAGAATGGCGCAGCGTGGTATTGAACGGAACATTGAGAACAATATTCGTGTCACTGATGCCGAAACATTAGTCGCGGTAAAAGACGCAACAGGTTCATTGCGTTTACATATCGAAGCTTTGCTCACCACAGGGTTGGTGAACTCTCCAATGCATGGCTCCCAAATTCGCGTCAGTACGGGTAATTTTGTGATCGCAAAACCTATGGGTGTACGTGATGGCATTGATTATAAATATACGGGTAGTGTTAGACGCATTGATTCTGATGGCATTAACATGCAGCTCAATTATGGTTCTATCGTTTTATTATCACCTATTGGTTATTCACCTACGGGTGAAGTGTTCAATTTAGCGTTAGAAGATGTAGCTACGCAAACTGCTATTGCATTAAAAGCCGATAAATTGATCACGCTAACTGAAGACGAAGGCTTGATTGATAAAGAGGGCTCGTTGATCAGAAGTTGTAGCGTGCGCACGGTAAAAACATTGCTAGATGAAAATGACTGTCATGTTCGTCAGTTATTATTAAGAGCGATCATTCAAAGTGGTGAAAATGGCGTAGAACGTTGCCATTGTGTCAGCTATCAGAGTGACACCGCACTGTTACAGGAATTATTTACCCGTGACGGCGCAGGCACCTTAATTGCCAAAGATCATAAAGAGTTGGTGGCAACGGCGACAATTGATGATGTTGCTGGTATTTTAGAGTTAATCCAACCGCTTGAAGAAGAAGGGGTTTTAGTTAAACGCTCGCGTGAATTGCTCGAAGTGGAAATTGAGCGTTTTACCGTAATTAAAAAAGAAGAAGTGATTATAGCTTGCGCGGCATTATATCCTTACCCTGAAGCGAATAGTGGTGAAGTTGCTTGTGTGGTTATTCATCCTGATTATCGCAAAGGCAATCGCGGTGAACGATTGATTAATGAATTGATAGATAAAGCAAAAGAATTGGGATTAACCTCTGTTTTTGTACTCACAACGGTCAGTGGTCATTGGTTTATCAAACAAGGCTTTAGCGAGCAAC
>DAINNQ010000019.1:0-13128 GCA_036735825.1 Alteromonadaceae bacterium
TTTGATAGAACAACAAAGGCCGTGGCATATTGAGCTTCGTCAGACAAAGAAATATGCCAGCTTGTTGCACCTAACTGCTGCGCTTTCTCTAATGCTAAATCACTTAATTTTAAAACAGGTTGACCGCTAGGCAAGGATTGAATTTCGATATGCTGAAAGGATATACCCGCCGCAATCCCTGTTCCTAATGCTTTAGCCGTTGCTTCTTTTCCTGCCCAACGTTTTGCTAAAAAAGGGATGTTGAAAGTCAATTGTTGATATTTTTCAAGTTCATTTGGTGTTAGCACTCTTTTGGCTAATTTAGCCAATGCAGGTGCATTCATCTTAGCAATACGCCCGATCTCGACAATATCATTACCAATACCAACAACTGACATACGGCTAAATTACCTTCTTGCTTCTAGCATTAATTGCTTCATATCGCGTACGGCTTTTTCTAAACCATCAATGGCTGCACGCGCAACAATGGCATGCCCGATATTCAACTCAATGATTTCAGGGATCGCAGCAATAGGCTTAACATTAAAATACGTTAAACCATGACCTGCATTCACCTTTAATCCTTGTTGATGAGCATATTTTATGCCTTCAATTAAACGTGCTAATTCTGCTTGTTGTTCTGCTTCTGTTTGCGCTTCTGCATATTGACCCGTGTGAATTTCAATATACCCTGCTTTACTTTTCACCGCGGCATCTATTTGAGCCTTGTCTGCATCAATAAATAAACTGGTTTCAATACCTGCATCGGCTAAACGTGCTACTGCTTGATTAATTTTCTCTTGCTGACCCGCAACATCTAAACCACCTTCTGTGGTTAACTCTTCACGCTTTTCAGGCACTAAACAACAAAATACAGGTTTTACCTCGCAAGCAATATCAAGCATTTCATCCGTTACCGCCATTTCTAAATTCATGCGCGTTTGCAATGTTTCTTTCATCACGTAAACGTCACGGTCTTGAATATGACGACGATCTTCACGTAAATGAATAGTTATACCATCGGCTCCAGCATGTTCGGCAACCGCTGCTGCATGAACAGGATCAGGATAAGTTGTGCCGCGTGCTTGTCGCAATGTGGCAATATGATCAACATTTACGCCTAATAAAATATCACTCATATATTGTTCTCTAATTTCGTTTAAATAATTTTCGACTGTTTAACGCCTTGCCACCTAACAAATGATTAATCACTTGACGCATTAATAACTTATACGTGTTTTTTATCTCGGCATTACTAAAATCTTGCTGGGCAATCGCCATTAAATGGGCTTTGTTATACGTTAGTTTACTCTCACTATTTTCAACTATCGGCATAAAACCTTGATCGGGAAGATAGTAAAAATATTGATGATCTTGTTCAAATACATTTGAATAATCAATAGCTAAGCCAAGTTCATCTAATAGTACATGTTCAAAATTTCTGAGTACAGGCTCTATTTCAGCCTGCTCAGCCAATAAGGCGATGCTTTGATGATATTGATTGAACAAGTCGTCATAAGGTATATGTTCGCCGAGTAATCGCACTTGCAATTCATTTAAATAAAAACCGCTATACAAATGATCGCCTGTTAATAAAAATGATTTTTTAGCAGCTTCTATCCGCGATAATGTTTTTAAGTTGCCACGACCTTTTAAGACAATATTTAAAGGTATAAAAGGTTGTAACAACGCTTTTTTATTCGACTTTAACGAAGTGCTAACATAAACAATGGCTGAAACTTTACCTTGATGCTTAGTAATAAATTCAGCAATAACTTGGCTATCGCGAAACGGGCGCGAGTGTAATAAATAAGCTCTTTGTTCAATTTCTTCCATAGCAAATGGCTAAATTTATCGATTAACCTGAGTAGTCGTCGCCGTACCCTAAGCTTCTTAACGCTCGTTCATCATCTGCCCAGCCAGATTTCACTTTCACCCAAGACTCTAAAAAAACTTGTTGGTCAAATAACTCTTCCATGTCTCGGCGTGCTTCTTGGCCAATGGTTTTTAAGCGCTCGCCTTTATTTCCAATAACCATACGTTTTTGGCTATTGCGTTCAACCAAAATTAAGGCATTGATATGCAAAATGCCTTTGTCATCGACTTTAAATTGCTCTATTTCAACGGTGGTTGAATATGGCAACTCATCGCCAGTAAAACGCATCAGTTTTTCACGAATAATTTCTGACGCCATAAAACGACTTGAACGATCGGTAATATGATCTTCAGGAAACCAGAAATCCCCTTCAGGGAGAGATTTCAAACACATCGCTTTTATTTTATCAACGTTATCGCCCTTGCTTGCTGAAATAGGCACAATATCGGTGAAATCATGCATAGCACCTAATTTTTGCAAATGTGGCAATAAGCTTTCTTTATCTTGAACGTTATCAATTTTATTGATCACTAAAACGCAAGGCGCACCACTTTTTTTGATTTTATTAAGCACCAGATCATCATCACTTGTCCAGTGTGTGCCTTCCACTAAAAACAGGATCATTTCAACTTCGGCAATAGAACTACTCGCGGCTCGGTTCATTAAGCGGTTAATGGCCCGTTTTTCATCACCGTGTAAACCTGGGGTATCAACTAACACCGCTTGATGTTGTTGCTCAGTTAAAATACCTAATATGCGGTGTCTGGTGGTTTGTGGTTTACGAGAGGTAATACTGATTTTTTGCCCTAATAAACTATTTAACAATGTTGATTTACCAACATTAGGACGACCTACTATCGCAATTAATCCACAGAAATGTGTTTGAGCAGTCATTATTTTTCGGTCCGTTTATTGGTTGCTTTGGTTTTTATCTTATTCGCCAAAATAATTTCTAGCACTTTTTTAGCCGCTGATTGTTCTGCTTTTCGTCTACTAGTACCTTTAGTGACAACGGGTATGCTTATTTCCGATGTAGTACAACGAACGGTAAATTCTTGATTATGTGATTGCCCTTTCGTGTCAATCACTTCGTATAAAGGCAGTGCGATTTTTCGGCCTTGTAAATATTCTTGTAAGCGCGTTTTCGGATCTTTTTGCTCTTGCCCTGGTTTAATTTGCTTTAACCGTTTACTAAACCATCCAAGGACCAACGTTTTACAGGTTTCAAGATCGGCATCTAAAAACACCGCACCAATGATAGCTTCTACTGCATCTTCTAAAATGGAATCTCGGCGATGGCCACCACTTTTTAATTCGCCAGGCCCTAAGATTAAATACTCACCTAAACCAAAATCACGAGCAATATCGGCTAAGGTAACACCTTTGACCAAGCTAGAACGCATACGTGTTAAGTCGCCTTCGTTTTCTTTTGGAAATTTGGCGTATAGCTCTTCAGCAATCACAAAACCTAAAATTGAATCACCTAAAAATTCTAGCCGTTCGTTATGAGCACCTTTCGCACTTCGATGCGTTAACGCTTGCACTAAAAGTGACGGTTTTTTAAAAGTATAACCGAGCTTTTGGGATAGTCTTGGTATGGCTTGAGCATCATTGTTGATCATTAATGAATGCTACCTAATCGTGAAAAACGAACACCAGTAGGAATCCAACGAGGTAACAAGCTTGAATCTTCGCGTTCAAAATCAAAACTCATCCAAATAAATACGGCTTCGCCCACAAGATTTTCCTCAGGAACAAAACCCCAGAATCGTCCATCTAAACTGTTATCGCGATTATCACCCATGACAAAATAATGTCCTTCTGGCACAACAAATTCATCTCGTTGAGAACCTGATTGTTGAAAGTAATGAGGCGTTCTAGGCAGAATTTGATTATTCACTAAAATGTCATGAGTTTTGTTCGGCATGGCAGAAGTGTAACGCGTTAACTCAACGTTACCGTCACTGTAATCGCCATTACTGACAAAGGTTTGCTCTACTTGCTTAAATTCAGCACATTCTTGATTAGTTTCACTACAAGCGGGTTTAATATAAAGCGATTTATTGCGATAAATAATTCTGTCACCAGGTAAACCAATAACGCGTTTAATGTAATCAATTTTGGTATCTAATGGATACTTAAATACAACAACATCACCGCGCTCAGGTAAACCAATTTCTACAAACTTGTTACGCATCACAGGATCGCGAAGGCCATAGTTAAATTTATTCACCAATATAAAGTCGCCATCGAGTAACGTTGGCATCATTGAGCCTGATGGTATTTGAAACGGTTCCCATAAAAATGACCGCAAAATAAGCACAAAGGCAATGACAGGAAAAATTTGAACTGATGTGTCAACCAATGCTGAAGGTTCAACTAGCTTAGCTTTCACTTCATCAGATAAATCTTCTTTACATTTGCCTTGCGCGTCAGATAATTTTAATTGGCGCTGAGGAGCCAAATAGAATTTATCTGCTAACCACACTAAACCAGTAACACAGGTCAAAATAACTAAAAATATTGAAAAATAAACCGCCATAATAATCCTTTTATTTATCTAGCTTAAGAACAGCCAAAAACGCTTCTTGAGGTACTTCAACATTACCTACTTGTTTCATACGTTTTTTACCTTCTTTTTGTTTTTGTAGCAGTTTCTTTTTACGAGAAATATCGCCACCGTAACACTTAGCGGTTACGTTTTTGCGCAATTGTTTAACTGTGCTTCTAGCAATAACGTTGTTACCAATCGCCGCTTGAATTGCAATATCAAACATTTGTCGATGGATAAGTTCTTTAAGTTTTTCAACGAGCATACGACCACGTGAAACCGAGTTACTACGGTGAGTGATCATCGCTAAAGCATCAACACGATCGCCGTTGATCATCACATCAACACGTACCATGTCTGCTGCTTCAAAACGGACAAAATTATAATCCAGTGACGCATAGCCTCGGCTAGTTGATTTTAATTTATCAAAAAAGTCCATGACCACTTCAGCCATAGGTAATTCATAGCTCACTGCAACTTGCTTACCGTGATAAATAATATCTTTTTGCATACCACGTTTTTCGATACATAATGTAATAACATTACCTAAATGCTCTTGTGGCACCAAAATATTGGCTTGCACAATAGGTTCGCGAATTTCATCAATGTTGTTGATGGCTGGTAAATCACTTGGGTTATCAATTGATAAAATATCACCATTGGTACAAGCGATTTCATAGTTTACGGTTGGCGCCGTTGTTATCAAATCAAGATCATATTCACGAGCAAGACGCTCTTGAACGATCTCCATGTGTAACATGCCTAAGAAACCAATTCGAAAACCAAAACCTAGGGCTGAAGAATTCTCTGGTTCAAAAAATAATGACGCATCGTTCAGGCTTAGCTTATTCAATGCATCGCGGAAATTTTCATAGTCATCAGAGCTAATAGGAAAAACACCCGCATAAACTTGTGGTTGTACTCTTTTAAAGCCCGGTAAAGGTTTAGCCGCTTCTTTTTTAGCGATAGTGATAGTGTCACCAACTGGCGCGCCATGAATTTCTTTGATACCAGCAATAATAAAACCAACCTCACCAGTTCTTAATATGCCTGTTTCTTTTTGCTTCGGCGTGAAAATACCGACCTTGTCGATAATATGGGTTTGTCCTGTCGACATAACCACCATTTTATCGCCTTTTTTCACTTGGCCGTTCATGATACGAACTAATGAAACAACGCCTTGGTAATTATCAAACCATGAATCGATAATCAGTGCTTGTAAATTTGCTTCTGGATCACCTTGCGGAGGTGGAATATTGGCGACAATAGTCTCAAGTACATCTTCAATACCAATACCCGTTTTCGCTGAACACTGAACAGCACCTGTGGCATCAATACCAATAATGTCTTCAATTTCTTCAGAAACACGCTCAGGATCGGCTTGCGGTAAATCTATTTTGTTTAAAATAGGTAAAACTTCCAAATCCATTTCAATCGCGGTGTAGCAATTAGCAACCGTTTGCGCTTCAACGCCTTGACCAGCATCAACAACTAACAATGCACCTTCACATGAGGCTAATGAACGAGATACTTCATAAGAAAAGTCAACATGACCAGGGGTGTCGATAAAGTTTAATTGATACACCTCGCCATCTTTAGCGGTATAATCTAACGTCACACTTTGTGCTTTAATAGTGATGCCACGCTCACGCTCAAGATCCATTGAGTCAAGGACTTGCGCTGCCATTTCACGCTCTTGCAATCCTCCACAATGTTGGATCAATCGGTCAGAAAGTGTAGATTTACCATGGTCAATATGGGCAATAATGGAAAAATTTCGAATATGTTTCATAGAAGAAAATTCAGTTAAACAGGTTGTAAAATCAATAGTGGCGAGATTTTAGCTAATTTAGCGCCTTGGGGCTATCTTTTGTTGGATTTTAACGATGGATTTGTGAAATAGAAATGCTAGAACCGACTATTTTAATTAAACTTGGCGTCCATTGACTATTACTTGCCGATTGTAACTGTTTTTTTCGCGCTAGATAAAAGCCCAAATAACCACCTAAAATTCCTAATGCAAGTGCTATTAGCTCATGTTGAATAACTTGAATATCAACTAACCATTGCCCGAAGACACTTGCCGCGATTAAACCAATAAGAGGCCACATATACACTTGCCAAGCACTGGATAACAGAAGTTTTTCAGACAATCCAATAATCACTTGATCACCAACATTAACTTGCCCGCACGGGGGCAAACGATAGGTTAATCGCTTTTGCGGAAAAGCTTTCGAAATTTGACCACTTCCGCAGGATTCTAGCTGCTGGCAACTACTACAGCTAGATTTCACCACACTTTCAACGACGATGGTGTCATCGTTTTCGATGGCGATGACTTGAGCTTGTTCTTCTATCAAGGTATTGCCCTAATCGTTGGCGTCACAGAATCAGCAATTTGTTTCGCTGTTTGTGCCGGAATTTTACCTACAACACTGACTTCAAAGTTATTATTAACTTGATTCAATGCGACTGTTGCCCCATCAAGGACATAATCCACCGCTCTTTGTTTGTCTTTACTCGAGGTAACATAGACAGAAATTTCAACTAAACCATCGCTAAACAAGGCAAACTCTACAGGTTGCTTAGTTGAAGTTATTCTATGGCGATTAGTGCTAATTTTTTCAAAACCTTGCGGCAACCAATTCACTTGCCAAGACAATTGCTGATTTTGATAACCTTCAGGAATATCAATCACTTTGGGTAATTCTGTACTGTCAAGCTGCATCAAGCTTTCAGCGGGGTTTTCTGTAATATCTAAATGGGTAAATTGAATTTGCTCTAATTGTTGACCCGTTTTAGTGACAATAGCGATTTTCAATAATAAGCCCGTATGTTGATCAAGCCACAACCAATGTCCGTATTTATTAGAATCATTAGGGACGATCCTGATGATCTGAGCACTTCGGCCTAAAATTCGACTTTTACCGACAGAAATAAAATTATAACTTTTATGCAGAGAAGCAACATCATCACTTAAAATATTTGGGATCGGACCACTAATTTGCGTGGAATAAATCGAATAAGGAGGTAATTCTGGCTCAATATAACTGACGATATTGTCTTTACGTAGAATATCTCTGCGTGGGCCATTTAATAATGACAATATTTCTAATTCGGCTTTCTCGGCATTTACTCCATGAAACCAATGATAGGGATCCGCATGGTTATTTTTTACCACAACAAAGGAAGTGCTAAAATTTAACGACTGTAATGATTGAGATAATCGCTTAAGCAAAACATCGGCAGATTCAGGGGAGTCCGATTCCGCTACTTCAGCCCCATCGGGGTTTTCTGTTATCTCTTCTTTGGCAAGATTTTCGGTTTGTGATTCTTGGGTAGTATGAGAAACCACTGATGTTTCAGCAGCATGAGAGTGCACTGGTGAACCTATGAACACCAGTGAAAGCAAACTAATTAATAACTTCATTTATCGGAATTACTTTCCTTTGGAGCAACATTTACTGCTGTATCTTCTTTAGTGGTTAATTCAGCAAATTTTATTTGTTGATGATGATCTTGTAAAAGCGCTTGAAAACGGCGTTGTTGTTCAACCATTGCTTGTTTTTGAGCGGCATAATCATTTTGTTGAAAATTCAAACTTACCGGCTCAGCAATACCACCTAATGGGTTGGTTTGCACAACAGGGCTTGGAATAACAGATTCATTTTGTGCAACATTTTGTTGAACACCAATAACCATTAACCCTGCAGCACTTGCAGCAATCGCAACTTGGCCAAAAGGTTTTGAAAACTGTAGCACTTTAGCTTTAATTGCTTGACCAATGCTTGGTTTAGCAGTAGGAGCCAACACTGTCGGCTCTTCAGCAATCGCATTAGCAATGCTGGCTGATAAATCTAGGTTTATCGCATCAGGCAATTCATCACGCATGGTATCGCCAATTAAATGATAGCGTTGCCAAGTTTCTGACATATGATTGTCTTTGATCACTTCATTGAGAGCTTCATCAAAAACATCATCACTGGCTTGATAATTATCAACTAGTGATGAAACTGTCTCAAACTTACTTTCACTCATAAATACACCTTAAAAACCGATAAAATTAGTGTTGAATTAATGGCCTAATTTTCTTATCTACAGCATCTCGTGCTCTAAATATTCTCGAACGAACAGTACCAACTGGACAATCCATAATTATAGCTATTTCTTCATAACTTAAACCTTCAAGCTCTCTTAAATTAATTGCCGTGCGTAAATCTTCTGGCAATTGCTCGATGGTATCAAATATTACTTTTTTTATTTCTTTAGTTAACAATAGTTTTTCAGGAGACGCATTTTCTCTAAGCGCATCACCTGCATCATAAATCTCTGCATCTTCAATTTCAACATCTGACCCTGGTGGTTTTCTTGAGCTAGCTACCATATGGTTTTTAGCGCAATTTACCGCAATTCGATATAACCAAGTATAAAATGCACTATCGCCTCTAAAATTTGGTAAAGCGCGATAGGCCTTAATAAATGCCTCTTGTACTATATCGGGTACGTCACTATGGTTTTTAACATAGCGTGAAACTAAATTTGCCACCTTGTGTTGATACTTTGTTACTAGCAGGTTAAACGCATTTTTATCACCGCGCTGCACCCGCTCAACCAATTGTTGATCGACGTTCAGTTCGCTCATTTGAGCCATTACTCCTAAATAACCATTTAACTTTTTACATCTGGCTCATGGCAAACGCATCAAGTAGGACTAGTCTTTTACAAAAAAGTTCGAAATAAATAAAAAAAAATGAAAAATAATGAATATAGTCCGTTTATTTTCTGTTCTCGCTGACGAATAACCGTTAAAATTCGTGCATATATAGAATACCTTAAAATCCCTCATATATGAATCAACAACATAATTGTGACGTATTAATTATTGGTAGCGGCGCTGCTGGTTTATCACTTGCTCTGCATTTAGCTAAAAACGCTGATGTCGTAATTTTAAGCAAAGGTAAAGTTAATGACGGATCTACATTTTATGCTCAGGGAGGTATAGCGGCCGTTTTTGATGAAAATGACAGCATAGAATCTCACGTTGCTGATACGCTCATTGCTGGTGCTGGTTTATGTGAGGAAGATGTTGTTCAATACACGGCAGAAAATGCCCGCTCTTGTTTAGAATGGCTTATTGAGCAAGGGGTAGATTTTGATCAAGAACACGATACCAATGGTGATAAGCGCTATCACTTAACGCGTGAAGGTGGGCACAGTCACCGCCGTATTCTTCATGCTGCCGATGCCACAGGACAAGCTATTCAAACGACACTGGTCGACAGGGTTAAAAAACACAGTAGAATTCGTATTTTTGAGCGTTATAACGCCATTGATCTTGTCTGTGAAAAAAAGGATAAAAAAGCCTGTATTGGTGCGTATATTTGGAATCGAAACAGTGAAAAAGTAGAACGTATTTTTGCTAAAAAAACCATTTTAGCCACAGGCGGCGCTTCAAAAGTTTATCAGTATACTTCTAATCCTGACGTTGCCAGTGGTGATGGTATTGCTATGGCATGGCGCGCGGGTTGTCGCGTTGCCAACATGGAATTTAATCAGTTTCATCCAACATGCTTATTTCACCCAGATGCAAGAACCTTCTTATTAACTGAAGCATTACGCGGTGAAGGCGCCATTTTAAGACGACCAGACGGTAGCCGTTTTATGCCAAGCTTTGATGAGCGAGCCGAATTAGCACCTCGTGATATTGTTGCTCGAGCAATAGACTTTGAGATGAAGCGATTAGGTGCAGATTGTATGTACTTAGACATTAGTCACAAATCACCTGAATTTATTAAACAACACTTCCCGACCATCTATGAAAAGAACTTATCTTTAGGCATAGATATGACCAAGCAACCTATGCCTGTTGTACCAGCCGCGCATTATACTTGTGGTGGAGTCATGATTAATAAGCAAGGTAAAACTGATATTGAAAATTTATATGCTATTGGTGAAGTAGCTTACACCGGCTTACATGGCGCTAATCGCATGGCGAGCAATTCTTTATTAGAATGCTTAGTTTTTGCAAAAGCTGCTGCAATCGATATTGAAAAGAATTTATCTCCTACTCAGCCTTATATAAAACTTCCCGCTTGGGATGAAAGCCGAGTAACTGATTCAGATGAAGAAGTCGTTATTCAACATAACTGGCACGAACTGAGATTATTTATGTGGGATTATGTCGGTATCGTTAGAACGACAAAACGACTTGAAAGAGCTTTGCATCGAGTCGAATTACTACAACGTGAAATTGATGAATATTATCGTAATTTTAGAGTGAGCAATAATTTGCTCGAACTTAGAAACTTAGTACAAGTCGCTGAATTAATTATTCACTGTGCCCTGCAGAGAAAAGAAAGCCGCGGTTTGCATTACACTTTAGATCACCCTGAATTATTAAGTGAAGCAAAAACGACTATTTTAACACCTAAAACCGAGCATTAATGATTTTTGAGAATGGTTCTTGATAAACGAGAGTAATCCAGTGTGGAAAGCTGATCTTTAAAGAGAAATAAATGCCCGTGTTTATGATCATCGTCCGTTAAAATTAACCAACATCCTAACCAGCCAATACGGCTGTTTTTATGTAATGTTAATGCGTTCTCTTTATCGATATTTAAATTACCATCAGCCGATAATGTTAACGACGTTATCGGCTTTTTATCGCTGTTAACAATAATTTTGCATAAACAAGCCAACAATAAACTGATAAATAATACCAAGAAATGATTATTTACTAGCCAATCATAAAAACCATACAGAGTTGTTATCATCAAAATATAAACGAAACGACGGACAATACGGTTTTTAGTTTGAGAAGGAACTAGACAAATATTAAACCTTAACGCGGTTGAGTATAAGTTGCACCATTGAGTTGAGTTGTTGGTCTTCACACTTTTCATGCCCCATAAACCATGCAAACAACTCAGGATCTTGACAGGTTAGTAAACGTTCAAAAATAATTTTGTTTTCATCAGATAATTGCTCCCAAGCCTCGTCGACAAAGGGCATAAAAAGTACATCTAATTCTAACATTCCACGACGACACGCCCACTTTAAACGCGCTTTGTCTTTTGACGTTGATTTAATTTCAGAGTCTATCTGAGTCATAATTCACCAGTAATGATTTAAACTAAGCGTAGTGTATCAAATTCAAAGTGGCAAACACTACTCCTCAACTAAGGAATTATCATATAAACACCTTGTTTTTTGATAATTAATCCCTATTAATAACACTATTATTTGGCGTTGAAATTAACCTTATGACACTTAACATTATCTCTAGAAAGCCCTCTTTAAACGAGTTACCTGAAAATTACTTAATCGAAATAAACAGCTTTAGTGCCATTTCTTTGAACGGTGAAGAGCAGAGTAAGTATCTGCAAGGACAAGTAACATGTGATGTTAACGCATTAACAAACAACTCCTTTATGCATGGCGCGCACTGTAATGCTAAAGGAAAAGTGTTTTCATGCTTTCGTTTATTTAATCGTAATAATAGCCATCTTCTTTTCCAGCCAAAATCTACCATCGAAGACTCAATTGCTGAGCTTAAAAAATTTGGTGTTTTTGCAAAAGTAGCCATTACCACCTGCGATGAGCTAGGCTTTTTTGCATTAATTGGCCCACAAGCGTCGACATTATTAAAAAATAAATTTGCACAAGTTCCTGATAGCTTAACGCCGGTGATCCAAATTGATGGCACGAGTTTAGTGTATCTTTCAGGTAATATTGATCGTTATTTGATCATTGATGAACACACTAAGTTAGTAGACATTGTAAGCTCATTTTCTCTACCTGTTTATAACTCAGCAATTTGGGAGCTATTAGAAATTAAAGAAGGCTTTCCTCTTTTAAGTGTTGAAAGTGACAATGAATATGTGCCGCAAATGCTTAACATGCAGGCAATTAATGGTATCAGCTTTAAAAAAGGCTGCTATTTAGGGCAAGAAACAGTTGCTCGCATGCAATACTTAGGTAAAAACAAAAAAGCCTTGTTCGCATTTAATGGGCACATTTTAGAGCAAATTACTCAGCCAATAATTGAAAAGCAATTGGGTGAAAACTGGCGAAAAGCGGGCGATATAACTTCTGTATATCAAGCCGATAACGGTGAATGTTATATTCAAGCCGTATTAGCCAACGATATTGATAAAACAACCAAATTACGGTTAAAAGATCTTCCTGAAAGTGTTCTTTCTTTAGTTGATCTACCCTACTCACTAAACCAAGAATAATTAACTTAAGGAAACCACATGAAAATTACTGACAATAAAGTCGTTGTATTACATTACGCCGTTTCAGACAGCGCTGATACATTAATTGATAGTTCATACGATCATAGCCCTCTTTCTGTTATTCATGGCACTGGCTATTTAATTCAAGGCTTAGAAGATGCACTAACGGATCATGTTGCAGGAGATAAGTTTGAAGTGTCGGTTGCAGCAGACAAAGCCTATGGCCCTCGTTATGACAGCTATGTTCAAACAATCCCCAAAGAAATGTTTGCTGAAATCGATGATTTAGACGTTGGTACACAATTAAGAGCAAGCACAGACGATGGCGAGCAAACAGTGATTGTGGTTGACGTACAAGAGAATGAAATTACCGTTGATGGCAACCATCCTTTAGCTGGTATTGATCTGAAATTTGATGTTGAAATTTTAGAAGTTAGAGATGCAACAGAAGAAGAGCTTGCACATGGTCACGTACATGGTGAAGG
>DAINNQ010000019.1:13228-16374 GCA_036735825.1 Alteromonadaceae bacterium
ATATATGACAAGAGGTAGATTGTAACTAGCGTTCAATCTACCTGAACTCCAAAGCTAATTTTCACCAACACAAGCTTTCATCATTACAAACGATCAATTTCTCGTAATAATTGCTCTTTTGGATCCGTTACTATTCTTTCCAAAATACTCATGCGCTCTTGCAAATCTTTGATTTCTTTATTTTTAGCACTAATAGCTTGCTCAAATTGCGCGGTGATTTGTGAGCCATGATTATTCATCTTTGGCTGATAGCTTAATTCGCTGCTCGCACTTAACCCCAATTGATATTTTTTATCTAAAAAGCCAAGCACGGCAATGGCAGAAACTATAATGACTGTAGCGATAAACATTTGTAATATTTCCATCATGATCCCTAAAAAAGATAATCTATTTCATTGCCTAGTCTTGGCTTTGAGGAATTTATTACAACTTAGGTCTCTTTATTTTTACTCTTACTTAAGCAACTTATTTGTTAGTCGTTTTTACAAAGGGTTATGACTTTGCTGCGAACCTCTTGATAGCGAACGTTTTCACAACTGGCAAAACCTGATAATTGCTTGACTTTATTTCTCGAAAAAACAGGTAAGATTAATCCAGTTAAAAAACGCGTAATTAAGTCGGTCGTTAACACTATTTGATTTTTTCCTTTCAAATGTTCTTTCAATTCAGTGATGTAAGTAAAAAGTTGCTCGTCAGATGGCTTGTTAACATGTTGAGAATACTCAAGCTTGGCAACCTGCCCTTGGCAAACAGAGCAGTGCCCACAATTGTCAGGCGCTTGTTTATCATCAAAATAAGCGGCAAGGTTGCTACTTAAGCATTTCTCTAATTCAAAAAAACGCACTAAAGCCGCAATACGTTTAATTTCACTTTCTTCTCGTTTGAGAAAATAATCATGAAGCTTATTTGCTAAGCTTGGCTCAGCCAGCTTTGACGAATCAACACGATAAACATCGGTGATCTTTTTAGTTTCTAGCGCTATCAACGACTGCTCTTGCAAATATTCAAGGGCAATAACAACACGAGAGCGTTCACTGTCATAGCGTTTGAAAAGCGCTTCAAAATCAGGCTCGCCCCATATTTTTTTAAATTTGCTGGTGTCAAAAACCGCTTGTAGAAAATCCCGACGTTCACCTTCAAATCGACTTAAAATATCAGCCTGCTTTTCAATAAACTTATATTTAAAATCAGCAAAATAAGAAAATAGCGGTTTGATCACGCCAGATAATTCTAATTGTACTAATAAGGTTTTCAACGGTAACTGTCTGATATTGCTTATGGTAGACAATGATAAACCTTGATGTTCCCAACGATCATCTTGACTTTCATCTTGTATGTTCTTGATCACCTGCTCAATACTAGCTAATTCTGGGGTATCTCCATAAACGAAGTTTTCTACAACGTTTAAGCCATCTAAATTTGCCAAAGTAAGACAATAGGCAGGAGCGCCATCTCGTCCTGCACGACCTATTTCTTGGCTATAATTTTCAATTGATTTGGGTAAGTCATAATGAATAACAAAACGTATATCGGCTTTATCTATGCCCATGCCAAAGGCAATCGTTGCAACAATAACCTCAACCTTTCCTGCCATAAAATCATGTTGAATAGCTTGCCTTTTTTCACTGTCAAAACCTGCGTGATAAGCTTTGGCGTTAACTCCTTGCCGAGTTAGAAAATCAGCCACTTGCTCAGCTGTATGTTGCAAAGTGACATAAACGATACCACTGCCAGATTGCTGAGTAATACTATGGAATAATTGCTGGTTTTTATTTGACGATAAAACGGGCATGACCGAGAGCGTTAAATTTGCACGATAAAAGCCTGTTTGCACGATGTGCTCAGGCAAAATAGCAAACTTATTCGCCATATCTTGCTTAACTTTATTCGTTGCCGTTGCTGTTAGTAACAGTACCAAAGGAATCTTTAATTCGTGGCGATAATGCGGGAGCTTCAAATAATCGGGACGAAAATTATGCCCCCACTCGGAAATACAATGGGCTTCATCAACGACGAGTAATGAAACCGCTACCGAGCTAATAAATTGTCGAAAACGCTCATTTTTAAAACGCTCAACAGACACCATGAGTATTTTTATTTTGCCAGCTATTACATCGGCCATCACTTGCTGGTTTTCTTGAGGTGATACACTTGAGTCAATACTAGCGGCAGGTATATTTTTACTAGCAAGAAACGCTAATTGATCTTTCATTAACGCCAGCAAAGGAGAAACCACTAAGGTTAACGCAGGTAATTGTAATGCTGTAAATTGGTAACACAGTGATTTGCCAGAGCCTGTTGGAAAAATGGCTAATGATGATTGACCAGCTAATAGCGTTTCAATCGTTTCTCGCTGGCCTTGGCGAAAGTTTGCAAAACCAAAGCTTTCATTCAAGGCGTTATTTAGCTGGTCTGACATTTTTTACTCAACTTTTATGTAACTATCCCCATTCATACATCACAGAAATAGGCTTATTAGCTTTATTATTCGATTATTTATGGCTTAGTTTTTTGTTCGTTTCTTGCTTTATTTTTGCTTTAGTTAAGCATAATAATTTTTTTCTATTCGCTGACAATATTGTACTAAATTTTCATATTTTCTCGCTTGCTGATTAAAATTATTAAAGAAATCAACACTAATAAATTCACATAATGCAGCATAAGCAACCGTATCAAATGAGCATATTTGCTCGCCAAAAAAGTAATCTTTATCTCCTAACAAGGTAGATAATGCCGCGAAATGTTCATCAGCAATAGACAACAGTTCGGCTTCACTATGTCGACCAAACCCTTGTCTCACCAAGGTTTTCTTAACATCTTTTTGGATGATATTAGGTAAAAACCATTTTAATGGTACTGGCAATTCACCAAAAAATGTATCACGGACAATAGGCCACGTATCTTCTTTCATCCAACGAGAATACACTAAGCACCAATATAAACTTTCATCTAAGGATTTGGTGTAAAGAGCAGCTTGGGCTTTTTGCTCCGCTGATAAAAAATCATCTAATTTTATGTCATATTTTTGTGTTAAATATTGCAAGATCAGCTGTGAGTCGCCAATTTTTTTACTTGCATCTTCAATAAAAGGTAATTTGTTTTTCGGTGACTTTTTAAGATGATTGAAATCCGCCAAAAATGTATAT
>DAINNQ010000020.1:0-10748 GCA_036735825.1 Alteromonadaceae bacterium
AATTCCAGATGATTTGATGTGGTAATAGGATGTTCAATTTCTTATATCCTTCATTATAAATTTCCAATTGATATGCTGAGATAGCCATCAGTGCATATTTTTGTTAGGCTCGCGCGCTAAATTTTTAGACGTTTTGACTTTCTATAAGTCTTATTAAAAAGGTGTTGCAAATGGTTATTTTACGCTGGGTGATTGGTCGCATTATTTTGTTTTTTGATTTTATTTTCAGCCCTAGAACGCCGAAAAGAACCGAGCAATTGCAGGCACAAGTTGATGCAAGTACTGCACATTTAAGTTTATACCAGCTTCCAGCGTGTCCATTTTGCGTAAAAGTGCGCCGAGCGATGAAACGTGGTGGCTTAAATATTCAATTAAAGAATATCAACCAAAATGAGGCATTGCGTGAAGAGCTCATTACTCAAGGCGGCAAACGAACAGTGCCTTGTTTAAAAATAATTGACGAAACGCAGCAAACCACTTGGTTATATGAGTCATCGCAAATCAATCAATATTTACAACAATTTGTTAAATAGTTAAGCATTTATTTCTAAAACGAATTATTTTTCTACTTAGATGGTCTAGTGTAAAAGCAGTGGCATTTTCCTAGAGCATTTAAGTAGTAAAATATGACTAAAACGCGAAAAATTACCCAACCCTCTTGGCACATTCCTGAACATCAAGTCACAGATGAGTCTGTTTATCGTAACCGACGTGGATTTTTAAAACAGCTCGGTTTTGTAGGTGCAACAGGTTTATTAGCGCCGCATGCCCAAGCAATAGATTGGTTTTCAAAAAAGCAGCCTAAAGCCTTTCAAACATCGGCTCTGACTTATAAAAAAACTAAAGCAAGTGATGACGTATTAACACCTGAAAGTAAGGTTATCAGTCATAATAATTTCTACGAATTCGGTACCAGTAAAAGTGATCCGTTGAAAAATGCTCAGCAGTTTAATGTTAACCCTTGGCAGCTAAAAATTTCAGGGGAAGTAGAACAACCACTCACGCTTGATCATGACGACTTAGTTAACAAGTTTCCTTTAGAAGAGCGTATTTATCGATTACGTTGCGTTGAAGCGTGGTCGATGGTGGTGCCTTGGATCGGTTTTTCGTTGGCAGATTTAATCAAGCTGGCCAAACCGACAAGTAAAGCTAAATTTGTTGCCTTTGAAACCTTATATGATCCAGAACAAATGCCAGGCCAAACAAGCCGTTACATAGGGGGGGGCATTAACTATCCTTATGTTGAAGGGCTAAGGCTTGATGAAGCGGTTAACCCTTTAACTATGCTAAGTGTTGGGCTTTATGGCAAAACGCTACCTCCACAAAATGGTGCGCCGATTCGCTTAGTTGTGCCGTGGAAGTACGGATTTAAAAGTATTAAATCGATTGTTTCAATCAAATTAGTTGAAAAAATGCCGCCAACAACATGGAATTTATTAGCCGCCAAAGAATATGGTTTTTATGCCAATGTTAATCCTGAGGTTGATCATCCTCGTTGGAGTCAAGCGAGTGAACGTCGCATTACAACGGGTGGTTTATTGGCTCGTAATCGCATAGAAACACTCAAATTTAATGGTTACGAAGAGCAGGTTGCTCATTTATATCAAGGAATGGATTTGCGAAAATTTTATTAAACTGACGCTAAACCCTAATCTGAATAACTCAATAAGTGATACCTACATTGACCAAAGTTGAAAGAAAGCAGCCGTTAAAAAAAACAACTGCGCGAGGCAATAAAAAAACTCCTCAATATAATATCTTGGCACTAAAAGTATTTATTCATGTGGTCAGCTTAGCGTTGATTTGTGAGTTATATTATCAAGCGCTGAATGATAACTTAGGCGCAGATCCTGTTGAAGCCGTGCTCCACTTTACTGGAATTGGTGCTTTTAATTTGCTTATTTTAAGTTTATTGGTGACGCCACTTATCAAATATTTTAAAGCGGTGTCATTAATGAAAGTAAGGCGTTTACTGGGGCTTTATAGTTTTAGTTATGCACTCTGTCATATCTTGAGTTTTCTCGCCTTTGAAGTGCAATTTGATTGGCAATTGCTGCTGGAAGAAATAATTGAACGGCCGTATATCACGGTAGGAATGACCGCTTTTGTTATTTTGTTTTTGTTAGCAATAACCTCGATTTCATCAATCAAGAAATTAATGGGCAGTCGCTGGCAGCGTTTGCATTATTGGATTTACCCCGCGTTATTATTCATCGCCTTACATTTTTTATGGTCGGTCAAATCAGAAATTATTGAGCCGAGTCTCTATTTTTTCATCAGCTTTATCGTGCTTTACTTAAGAAAAGAAAAAATAACGCGTTGGTTATCGTTTAAGTAATTAGGTGGGCTTTTTTATATTCATTTACATATTGTAACTCATCTTAATATTTCGCTGCTTTATCGCACATTCGTGTGATTCTCTGGCTTTACACTTGTTCATGAGCTTGATTCGTAATAATGTTGCCTACGTAATAATAATTCTAAAAATCGTTGCTGTATTCATTTCATGAGTTTGGCAGCGTTTAATGCATCAATATTCTTACTAGGGAAGCTCAAATGCAAAAATTTATACCATCATTATTGGTGGCTGCAATTTCAGTATCGTTATCAGGTTGTTTACAATCTGAAAAACAAGATGAAAAAGTGGTTATTAATAAAAACCCTTATCCAAGTACTTATCAAGTGTTACCTAATCAAACAACCATCATTAAAAATGCAACCATTTTAACGGGTACCGGCGATAGAATTGATAATGCTGATGTATTAATGAAAGATGGAAAAGTTGCCCAAGTAGGCAGTAATTTAAGTGCTGACAATGCTGTTGAAATTGATGCAACAGGTAAGTGGATCACCCCTGGTGTGATTGACGTTCACTCGCACTTAGGTGTTTATCCTAGCCCTTCGGCTGAATCTCATTCTGACGGTAATGAAGCAACCCAGCCAAATACTTCAGAGGTGTGGTCAGAACACAGCATTTGGCCACAAGACCCTGGTTTTCAAATGGCACGCGCAGGTGGAATAACTACCATGCAAATTTTACCGGGCTCAGCGAATTTGTTTGGTGGGCGAGGCGTGACTTTACGCAATGTGCCAAGCCATACAATGCAAGGAATGAAATTTCCACAAGCGCCTTACGGATTAAAAATGGCCTGTGGTGAAAATCCAAAACGTGTTTATGGTGGCAAAAAAGTTTCTCCTTCAACACGTATGGGTAACATGGCTGGCTATCGCATGGCTTGGAGCGAAGCAGCAGAATACAAGCGTGCATGGGACAAATATGAAGCCGATTATGAAGCAGGTAAAAACCCACAAGCGCCAACTCGCGACATAGAATTAGACACATTGAAAGGTGTGTTGGACGGCGAAATATTGATCCACAACCATTGTTATAAAGCCGAAGAAATGGCGATGATGATCGACTTGGGTAAAGAATTTAATTATCACTCAGGTACTTTCCATCATGCGATTGAAGCGTACAAAATTGCTGATATTCTTGCTGAAAATGGAAATTGTGCGGCAATGTGGCCAGACTGGTGGGGCTTTAAAATGGAAGCCTACGATATGGTGCAAGAAAACGTAGCCATTGTTGATGCTAAGAAAAACTCATGTGCAGTTGTTCATTCCGATTCAAGTACAACAATTCAGCGCTTAAACCAAGAAGCGGCTAAAGTGATGTATCGTGCCAATGAAAATGGTTTTGATATTAAACCTGAACAAGCGATTATTTGGATCACATCTAATGCTGCTAAATCACTTGGTATTGCTGATAAAACGGGTTCATTAGAGCAAGGTAAAAACGCCGATGTTGTTATGTGGAATGGCAATCCGTTTAGTGTTTATGCGCAAGCTGAACAAGTGTTTGTTGACGGCGCTAAAGTGTATGACCGTTTTGATGATAAGTACCAAGCGAAAAGCGACTTTTTGCTCGGTCAGCAGTAATACAAAGGATAACATTATGAAATTATTTAAATCTTCACTTATCGCTTTGGCATTAGCTTCAGCTTCATCAGTTTACGCGCAATCAATAGCCATCACTAATGCCACCGTGCACACAGTAACGGATCAAGGCGTGTTAACTAACGCTACGGTTGTTATTGATAACGGAGTTATTTCAGCTATTAATCCTGCTGAAATAACAGCAGACAGCACGATTGATGCACAAGGTAAAATATTAACACCTGGTTTGATTGGTTCAATGAATCAATTAGGTTTAGTGGAAGTAAGCGCAGTATCTCGCACTCGTGATGCGGGAGATAAAAAAGCGGACATCACTTTTGATGCGAGTTTGGCGTTTAATCCGAAATCTGCCGCGATAGCCTATAGCCGAAAAGGCGGTATTACGACGAATATTGTTGTACCAAGTGGTGGCGAAAGTATGTTTAAAGGTCAGGCGTTTATTGCCGATCTTTCTGGAGATGTTGACAGTATCGTAGCAACGAATAGTGCGGTAGTGATAGATCTTGGAGCTAAAAGCAAAGGCTCTCGAGCATTAGCGCTACAAGAATTACGCCATAAGCTAGAAGATGCCAAAGATGTCTTAGACAAAGCAAAAGCGGAAAAATCATCAAAAGATAAAGATAAGAAAGCCGATGCTAAAGAACCTAAGCGCGATGAAAAAGTGATTAACAGCGTACTCGCAGGTGAAAAACCATTACTTGCTTATGCCGATAGAGCAACAGATTTATTAGCCTTAATTGCGCTGAAAAAAGACTTTGGCATTAATTTAGTTGTCTCTGGAGCGGGTGATGCTATCAGTGTTTCAACACAATTAGCAGAAGCAAAAATCCCCGTGATCATTGGCACTTTGGCTAACTTACCAAGCTTTGACGCGTTGCATAAATCACTGAATAGTGCTGCGACGTTAATACAAGCGGGTGTTCCTGTGCTGTTTAGTGTTGATGGTGACACGCATAATTTGTATCAATTACGCTTTGATGCGGGTGTTGCCGTTGCCAACGGTGTGTCAAAAGAGCAAGCCTTAGCAGCGATAACTGCCAATGTTGCTGATGCTTTTGGTCTAAATGCTGGCCGTATTGCTGTCGGTAAAAAAGCGGATTTAGTCTTGTGGAGCGCGGATCCTTTTGAGATCAGTACGCGAGTAGAAAAAATGTGGATTGATGGTGTTGAACACGGTACAAACTCTCGTCATGATGCATTAAGAGAGCGCTATGTTGCTGAGTCTGACATGCCGCGCGCTTACGTAAAGTAACTCAGCTTTACTATCAAAGATAAGTAATTACAAATTAAGCAAGCAAAAAATAAGCAATTAAGCCAAGGTATAAAAGCCTTGGCTTTTTTATTGTTTATTTTTAACAGTAAGCAAACTAAGAGTTTAATGCGAGTAACTTGTTAAGAATACTTTTAGGCTTTATTCCATCAATTTGCTTAGTTAAACTAACCTCAATCATAAATTTGAGTATTTTCTATGTCACATCAAGTGTTAACTTCTCATTCTTCTGGCTCTATTACTCAACAAACGCTCAGTTCTGGTATTGATGTTATTTTAGTTGAACATAACTCTTGCCGAGCGTCGATTTGTTTATATGGCGGTCATGTGTTGTCTTGGCAACCAAGAGCACAACGTGATGTATTCTGGTTAAGTAAAGCAGCGCAATATCAACAAGGTAAAGCCATTCGTGGCGGGATCCCCATTTGTTGGCCTTGGTTTGGACCCAATATTCAAGCGGATGGCACAAATGGTGGTAATCATGGTTTTGCCCGCAATAGCGAATGGCAATTGAGTCGGTATCAGGTATCAGAAGATCAGGTGATGATAGAATTAACCTTTTCTGGTGAGCAATGTCATGCCATGTGGCCAGCAAAATTTAAATTAACGCAACAGCTTGTATTTGGTGAAACATTCTCTCAATCGTTAAAGATGACCAATTTGTCTGAGCAGTCAGTGCGGTATTCATCCGCCTTGCATAGCTACTTTGCTGTGAGCAACCCTAAATACACCCAAGTATTAGGGCTAACCCCATGTTTGTTTGACAATAAAATTAGTGGCAAGCACCAGCAACAAGACCGTCTTCAAAACTGCATTGGACCGATTGACCGTATTTATTATCAAGAACAGCCAATACAAGAACTGCAGCAAGAAATTATAGATGAACAATGGCAAAGAAAAATTATTGTCCGTTCTGAAAATTGTCAACAGTGGGTATTGTGGAACCCTGGTAAAGATATTGCAGAATCTATGAGTGATATTCATCCTAACGGCGAAAATGAATTTGTTTGTTTAGAAGCTGCGAATACAAATTGGCAAAGCATTGAACCTGATCAGTATATTATTGTTGCTCAGCATATTAGCCTTGAGCCATTGTAAAATCTCCAAAACAAAATTCAGTTTAAGATTGATTTATTAGTTTATCTAAATGCTCTTGTTCAACAAACTCAATTAATAACAGGTCATTTACCATGAAATTGGCAACATTTAGTGGCCTGATAACTTCACTTGTAGCAAGAGAAAAAAGAGGAACGATAGATTGGTGCTGATTTTTATTATAGCTATTAATGGCTTCTCTAAAGGTAAAATAAGACATCGCCACTATGGCGATAATCGTAATAAAATATAATGCCGTTAAATAGCGATCAAATTTACTGATAAACTTCATAGTAATTCATTATTTCACGTTTAGTATGGTTAAATTTTATCGCTCTCTTTGTTCGATGGAACTCTTAAACTCCCTGCCTTATTTATAGTGTTAAAAGTGTTTTTAGCGAATGAGGGGCTAATTTATTCTTAAATTTTGCAAGATTAATTGATGGGTAAACGTGGTTTTTAAGTAAAAGCCTCTAGGGAGAGTCATAAAGGGCTGCCCATGACGATTAAAGGCTTTCGTTTTTGCTTTGCTATTCGCCGCTTTTGGGCGTAACTGTAAAGCTTGTCCGTGTTTGCCGTTAATATTTTCAACATCACCTAACACAATCATATCGGTTAACTCTTGCCAGTCTTGGGCGAGCAAATTATTCTCAAAAGGTGAAGGGCTCCAAATAAAGGGCGTACAAACAACACGCTCAGCAATGGGAATATGTCGCTCAGAAATCACAGGAACCCATAAAACGCGCGCAAGTTTGTTTTTGATATGGCTTTGCTGCCATGTTGCCCCAACCAAACCCGTAAGCGGAGCAACGCAAACGAAGGTGGTTTCTAAAGGTTTGCCATTGCTGTCAATAGGGAGAGACTTTAATTCAATACCTAAATGAGGGAAGTCTGGTTCAGGCTTAGAACCAGCATTTGCACCTAATGCATCTTCAAGCAATAAACCAATCCAGCCTTTTTCTTTGTTTAAGTTGTTTGGCACTTTGATGTTTCTTTGCTTGGCAATTTCGCTTAACGTTAAGCCAGCTAAAGCATGAGCTCTTTCCATTAATTCTTGTTCATCGCTAGGTGGGCTTATAGGTAACATTGACTTGGTTTTTCTCGAAATAAAAAAATATTATCTTGTGCCCGTAAACCCGATGCAAGTGCTAATTTATTTTGAGCAATATTTGCTAACCCCGTCGCAACATTTTCACCAGATGCTTAAATAATCTCGTGTCAAATGAAGTAGTCAAGAGTGCTTGATAACCACCTGAATTGTTAATAAAAAGTAGCAATATAAGTTTTTATTTGCTCACAAGGGCAGATTATGGAAGAATCAGGTCATAGTTAAATTTTCTAGGAAATCCTGTGATAGATGCCGAAGGCTATCGAGCTAATGTCGGCATAGTAATAATCAATGACAGGGGACAAGTTTTTTGGGCGAGACGCTATGGTCAACACTCTTGGCAATACCCTCAAGGTGGGGTTGATGAAGGTGAAACACCAGAGCAAACCATGTATCGGGAATTATACGAAGAAGTAGGATTAAAACCCGAACATGTTAAAATTGTTGCTTCAACAAAACATTGGCTGAAATATAAATTACCAAAACGTTTGATCAGACATGACAGTAAGCCTGTTTGTATAGGGCAAAAACAAAAATGGTTTTTACTTAAACTTACAGCGAAAGAGTCAGCGATTGATTTAGTGCATTCTAGTCATCCTGAGTTTGATGATTGGCGTTGGGTAAGTTATTGGTACCCCGTTAGACAAGTCGTTTCATTTAAACGCGAAGTTTACCGTAAAGTAATGAAAGAATTTGTCTCTCAAAGTTTACCTGTTCAACGTAATGAACGTCGAAAAAAACGTTATTGATTATCACTGTGTGTCCCTGTTTTATTGAGGGAAATGTTTACAAAATGGCTCACAGTATCAATGTGGGCTATTTTTCTTTAAGGCGGTTATTTAACTTACGATCGATTTTACCTTCAAACGTGTATTTAATACTTAGTATAATTTAAATTGAGGACATTCATGTTAACCAGTTTGCGTCGTATTGTTCTAGAGTTTAGCCAAAATACTGAGCTTGATAGTGCTTTGCATCGTATTGTTAGCCAAATTAAAATCGCGATGAAAACGGATTGTTGTTCTATTTATTTAGCCGATCATCAAAAGCAACACTTTATCTTAATGGCATCAGATGGGTTATCAGTCGACTCATTAGGGCAAACAACACTTGGTTTTACGGAAGGACTTATCGGCCTCGTTGGTCAACGTGAAGAGCCGATTAATATAGCAAATGCTAAATTACACCCTCACTTTGTGCATGCACCAGAAGTTAAAGAAGACGATCTCAATGCTTTTTTAGGAACCCCCATCATCCATCAAAGAAAAGTGCTGGGTGTTATTACTATTCAACAGAAAAAAGCGCGTTTTTTTAATGAAAATGAAGAAGCCTTTTTAGTCACTCTTGCTGCGCAAATTGCCACTTCAATGGCGAATACCGAAGCCAGTGCTTTAATCGAAAAACATCATGGTAATGGGTCTTGGATCAAACCAGTTCAAGGTGTTGCTGGCTCGTCAGGAGTTGCTATGGCTCCTATGTTGGTTGTTCAACCGGGCGCAGATTTATCAACAATTTCATCAACTCAATGTGAAAATGTTAACGAACAGCAACAGCGCTTTGAACAAGCGGTAATTAAAACGCGTGCTGATTTTGATAGCATGGCATCGCAGCTTTCAACACTCATTGTTGATAACAGTTTAGACATTTTCGAAATGTATAAGCAGTTATTAAATAAGGCAAATTTAGGCAAAGAGGTTGCTGATAAAATTGCTCAGCAATGGAGTGCAGAAAGCGCGCTTAAGCAGGTTATTGATAGTTATGTTGTGCAATTTGAAGCGATAGATGACAACTACCTCAGGGAACGAGCGTCCGATATAAAAGATCTGGGTAATCGCTTACTGTTCAATTTGCAATCATTAGATAACGCCTATAAAGCGCCACTCGATAGTTTTATATTAGTTGCTGAAGACGTAACCGCGTCTATGGTTGCAGAGTATCAGCACCAAGGCTTAAAGGGGATTGTATCGTTACGAGGTTCAAATAACTCTCATGCCGCTATTTTAGCCAGAGCATTAGCATTACCCGCTGTTATGGGGGTTGAGCGTCTGCCGCTTGGCAAATTAGATCAACAGCTGTGTATTATTGATGGTTACAGTGGTGAATTATTCATTGAACCAAATGAAGTTTTAATTCGAGAATATGAACATTTAATTGCGCAAGAAAGCGCACTGAGTAACAAAGTTAAGCAAGTTGAATTATTACCAGCAAAAACACCTGATGGCAGAGAAATTGAACTTCAACTTAACGCAGGATTATCTTCTGGGTTCGAACAATTAGTGAATGCTGGCGCAGAAGGAATAGGGTTATACCGTACAGAAATCCCTTTTATGAATAAAAGTTGTTTCCCGTCTGAACTTGAACAAACTATTTTATATCGTCAGGTACTAGAAGCATTTCCAAGTAAAACAGTAACGATGCGAACGCTTGATGTTGGTGGAGATAAGTCGCTGCCCTATTTTCCTATTAAGGAAGATAATCCATTTTTGGGCTGGCGCGGGATCAGAATAACGCTTGATCATCCTGAAATCTTTTTATTGCAAGTTAGAGCCATGTTAAGGGCTAATTTTGAACATAAAAATTTAGCTATTATGCTGCCGATGATCACCAGTGTTACTGAAGTTGATGATGCCATACGGTTAATTAATCAAGCCTATTATGAATTATCCACTGAGCTTTCTATTGAAAAAGGCAGCGAACTTCATCGACCTAAAATAGGGATAATGATAGAAGTGCCAAGTGTTATTTTTCAATTAGCAGAGTTGGCAGAAAAAGTTGATTTTTTCTCTGTGGGCAGTAATGACTTAACTCAATATTTATTGGCTGTTGATCGCAATAATTCACGCGTGGCGACTATTTATAGTTCATATCACCCTGCCGTACTCAGAGCTTTAGCTATGATTGCTAAAGAATCAAATAAGCTGCAAATCCCTCTCAGTTTATGTGGAGAATTAGCAAGCGAACCTGCTGGCGCTTTATTATTGCTGGCAATGGGCTATGATAAATTAAGTATGAACCCACTTAATATTGCAAAAATAAAATGGGTTATTAGACACGTTGAATATAAGAAATCACAACAAATTTTAAAGAAAGCATTGTCATTTTCAAACGCAAAACAAGTACACAGTTATTTAAATGAACAATTAGAACTGCTTGATTTAGGTGGCTTTATTCGAGCCGGGATGTAATCTCTAGGGAAAACTTCATGTTTATTAGTGTGTTATTAGCCTGTGCATTACTTGGAAGTGTAGCGGGCTTTCTTGCTGGGCTTTTAGGTATTGGCGGGGGATTAGTTATCGTACCTGCTTTGGTATATTTATT
>DAINNQ010000020.1:10793-16215 GCA_036735825.1 Alteromonadaceae bacterium
GCCAGTAGCTATTGCTACCTCATTAGCTTCCATTGTGTTTACTTCAACATCAGCCACTTTTGCTCATCATAAAAGCGGTAATATTCCATGGCCGATTACAAGGCAATTAATGTTTACTATTGCAGGTGGTGCATTATTTGGCGCGTATGTTGCTGATAGTTTATCGGATGAAACCTTAACTTATATCTTTTCGGTGGCGGTGACTATTTTAGCCAGCTATATGATTTTACCTATTCGCATGGTGAAATCGAAACCGTTACCCGCTCCCTGGTTAATTAAATTAATAGGTTTTGGCACTGGGTATATTTCTAGCTTAATGGGAATCGCTGGAGGCGCTATTATGGTGCCCACTTTAACCTATTTTTCCATGTCAATTAGACATGCCATAGGGATCGCTACCGCTTGTGGTTTTGTTGTTGCTGTTTTTGGCGCTTTAGGTTTTGTTTTTACAGGATTAGATCAAAAAGATTTACCGGCTTGGAGCCTAGGTTATATCTATCTTCCCGCCCTTTTAGGGATCATATTAACGTCTTCATTGTTCGCACCTTTTGGCGTGAAAATGGCCGCTAAACTACCGGTGAGGTATTTGAAACGCATTTTTGCTGCTTTTCTCATTTTAGTTGCTATAAGAATGGCACTTTAACTCAATAATTATCTCAAAGAATCGTGGTAATCAAAGGTTAAATTCGGCATAATTTGCTGATTAGAAAATAGCATGTCAAATCGAAATATCTAGGAAAAATAATGAAAGCTTATTTAGATTTAATGCGCCACGTTTATGAGAATGGTGTTGAAAAGTCAGATCGCACAGGTACAGGAACTAAAAGCATATTTGGCTACCAAATGCGTTTCGATTTATCTAAAGGTTTTCCGTTAGTTACCACTAAAAAATGTCACTTAAAATCTATTATTCATGAGTTATTATGGTTCATTAAAGGTGAATCTAATATTGCTTATTTGCAAGAAAATGGTGTGAAAATCTGGGATGATTGGGCAACACCAGAAGGCGAGCTTGGCCCTGTTTATGGCGTACAATGGCGCAATTGGCCTGCTGCTAATGGTGAAACTATTGATCAACTAGCGCAATTGATTGCTGATTTAAAAAGTAATCCTGATTCTCGTCGCCATATCATTACTGCTTGGAATCCAGCACTGCTTCCTGATACATCTATTAGCCCTAATGAAAATGCCGCTCAAGGTAAGCAAGCGTTACCGCCATGTCATACGTTATTTCAGTTTTATGTACTCGAAGGTAAATTGTCATGTCAGTTGTATCAACGAAGCGCAGATATTTTCCTCGGTGTTCCATTTAATATTGCCAGCTATGCGTTGTTTACTATGATGATCGCACAAGTTTGTGATTTAGAACTTGGCGATTTTGTTCATACTTTTGGTGACGCACATTTATATTTGAACCATATGGAGCAAGTTCAAGAGCAGTTATCTAGAGAGCCTCTTGCTTTACCGACAATGGCAATTAACCCTGAGGTAAAAAGCATATTTGACTTTACGTTTGATGATTTTGAATTACAAAATTATCAAGCTCATCCTCACATTAAAGCGCCTATATCAGTGTAAACTTACCTGTATTAAATGAAAAAGGAGCTCTACGCTCCTTTTTGATGAATCTACATTTTCCGTTAACCGTGCATGCGCATAAACTTGGCTAGTAAAGTCGTTTCATCTTCTATATGCGCAGGATCTTTTTTGATGCAATCAATTGGGCAAACAGACATACAAGTGGGTTTGTCGTAATGGCCTACACATTCTGTGCATTTTTCAGGATCGATTTCGTAAATTTCATCACCCAATGCAATAGCTTGATTTGGGCATTCAGGATCACACATATCACAGTTGATACAGGATGCTTCGATAATGAGTGCCATAATTTACCTTAAGCTTGGTTTTGGGCAAAAGGATGGCGTGTCGTCCCGCCTTCATTCAAGTAGCGCATGATGATGCCAAATGTTAAATCTAATGACGTTTCAAGTTTGATGATAACTTTATGACCCGAGCCTTTCGCATCGTCAATTTTTTCACCTTTTAGGTTTTCCATTTCGGTTAAAGTAAATGAAACATTTCCTTGAGGTGTCATGAGTTCTAATTGATCGCCCACTAAAAACTTATTTTTCACATCGATTTCAATGAAGCCTGCTTTATCGCTTGAACCAATAACTTCACCAACAAACTGCTGAGTATCGCTTTTTGAATAACCATAATCGTAGTTTTGAGTATCGCCATGGCGATGCCGCTGTAAGAAACCTTCGGTATATCCTCGGTGTGCTAAATGTTCTAAATCCGTATTTAAACTAGGGTTAAATGGCTTATTCGACATGGCGTCTAAAATAGCTTGGTGATAGATTTGCGCAGTGCGAGCACAATAATAAAAAGACTTGGTTCTGCCTTCAATTTTTAATGAATGGACGCCCATTTTGACTAATCTGTCGACATGCTCAACGGCTCTTAAGTCTTTTGAATTCATGATGTAGGTACCATGTTCATCTTCAAATGCAGGCATATATTCACCTGGACGTCCTTGCTCTTGAAGCAAAACAACATCGTCAATAGGTTTTTCGTCTGGCATATAAATATCAACTGATTGCTGGGCAATGACATCGCCTGTTTCGGTTTCTTTTGCTTCATGAACATCGTATTTCCAACGACAAGAGTTGGTGCAAGTTCCTTGGTTAGGATCTCGTTTATTTATGTAACCAGATAATAAGCAACGACCGGAATAAGCCATACATAAAGCGCCGTGAACAAATACTTCTAGTTCCATCTCAGGACATTGAAAACGAATTTCTTCTATTTCATCAAGTGATAATTCACGTGACAAAATGACTCTTTCTACGCCTTGTTTATGCCAAAACTTAACGGTTGACCAATTGACGGCGTTTGCTTGTACTGATAAATGAATGGGCATATCAGGAAAATTTTCGCGTACCATCATGATCAAACCCGGATCAGACATAATTAAAGCGTCAGGATTCATCGCGATAACAGGGGTGATGTCTTTTAAGAAGGTTTTCAATTTACTGTTGTGTGGCGCTATATTGTTGACTAAATAGAATTTTTTCCCTAATTGATGGGCTTCGTTGATACCTTGTTCAATGGTTTCAAGATTGAATTCATTGTTTCTAACCCGTAAAGAATATCGTGGTTGACCAGCATAAACGGCGTCAGCACCATAGGCAAACGCATAGCGCATGTTTTTTAAGCTGCCAGCAGGAGAAAGTAATTCAGGTTTTAGCATGTAACACCATAGTCAATAAAAACGGCGTGCATTATAAGGATTTAAGCCCTTTTTTTCAATTAAGATTGACGATTAATTAAGAGGGTTTTGTTGCAAAAACAACCGTTTTTTATTGTGCAATTTTAGGTGATTTTTGCTTATGTCGTGAGAGTTCGATAAATATGTTGTTTTATCAAAAAATTTCCTAACATATTAAAAATATGTGCTATTTTTAAAAAAGAGAAATAATAAACTTAGAGGTTCTTTATGGGAACAGAAAACGCGTTATACACTATTTTAGTGGAAAAAATTAAACAGGGATCTTTAGTGTTACCAACGTTACCTGAAATAGCGTTGAAAGTGAGACAAGCGGCAGATGATCCTGAAGTCAATTTAGGCAAAATGGGTGATATTATTTCTCATGATCCAGCGTTATCAATGGGCATGCTTAAAGTTGCGAATAGCGCTGTTTTAGGGCGAAGTGTTAAAGTAGAAACGGTTCATCAAGCGGTGACGAGAATTGGTTTAAGGCAAATTAAAAGTATTGCAACGGCAATGGCATTGGAACAAGTTTTTGTATCTGAGAACGAAATTGTTTCGATGTATTTGAAAAAATCTTGGAGTAAAACGGTTGATGTTGCTTCAGTTGCTATTACCTTGATGACATTTTATTTGCGTGATCACAAGCATTCTTCGCTAATGTTAGACACGGTCACTTTAGCGGCGCTTATTCATAGTATTGGGGTTTTGCCGATTTTGACTGAGGCAGAAAAGCATCCAGATGTTTTCGCAAATCCAACATTCTTGCAGCAAGCAATTATCAAGCTATCAAGCAGTATTGGTGCAGAGGTAACAAAAGCTTGGGGATTATCTGAAGAATTTACCAAAATAGTCAGTAGCTGGAGTGATTTAACTATTTTGCCTGCTGAAGCGCATTATCTTGATTTTATTCGTGCTGGCGCTATTTATCATGGTATTTTTAAAAATGAGTCAACCAGAGAAGTGTTATTGAAAAGCTATGTCAGTAAAGGCATTTTACCTGAAATAGATTTCATGGAGTCTGCTGATTTTATTGATGTTGTTGCTGATGTGAAAACTATGTTTAGCTAATTGATACTAAAACATTTGGATAGAAAAAGGCGCTTATGCGCCTTTTTTAGTGGTTATTGCTTAAACAAAAAATAGCTAAGCAAAAATCGCTGAGAATAAATCTATCTGAGCCAGTATTTCCTAAACAAGCAACTGAAGACTATTGATCAGTGTTTATGCTTTTTCGGTATCAAGATAGTCAGTTGCTTTTAATGAAAACTCAGCAAGTAAATCATTAATGAAACGATTAATTTCTCCTGCCATTAAAGCAAAGTCAGCATCGAGTCTAGCGACAACATCATCTTTATCGATGTCTTCGTTTTGCTCATGAATAACATCGAAAAACTTCAATCGTTTGATAGCTAAGTCATCACATAAAACACAAGATAGCGCGTCATCCCACTCGATAGCGAGTTTAACAACAAATTTTTCTGCGTCTAAGTGTGCTTTTATCTCATCACTATCAAGCTCTTGGTTTTTAACGCGAACCACAGCGCCGTCATCACCTAATGCATGGAACTCTGCTTCTAAACCAAGTTGAAAGTTTTCACCTAAGCTGTTTTCTGTTAGCCAATCTGTCATGACTTCATCAGGCGCTTTTTCTGGGGAAACACTTGTTACTGGCAGTGTTCCTAATACCTTGCGAAGTAAAGCTAAAAAGTCTTCTGCTTTGCCTCGGCTACTGGTATTGATGACGATGATATTCTGCTCAGCATTGATATAAGCGTGCGTGTCGGTTACACGAGAAAACGCCCGCGGTAATAATTCAAAAATAATATCTTCTTTAAACTGCTCTTTCTCTTTTTTAGTCGCGCCACGTGATTGTTCTGCTTCTAGCTGGGCAACTTTTTCTTCGATCATGTCTTTAATAACAGGGGCAGGTAGTATTTTTTCTTCTTTACGGGCACATAATAAAAAGTTTCCGTTAACAGAGTGCACGGTACTTTGACCATGTTTACCTAAGGCATTTACCCAACCAAAATGTGATACTTCAGTTGAACCACAAGGGGTAAATAAGTGTTCGCTCAGGTGCTTTTCTAGATCTTGTTCTGACCATTCGAATGGACGAGTAAAGGCAAAAAAGTAGAGATTCTTAAACCA
>DAINNQ010000021.1:0-16052 GCA_036735825.1 Alteromonadaceae bacterium
CATCAGTAATATTGATACCTTCTAAGAAAATAGTAAGGCCTTCTACTGATGGAACTTCATAACTCGCACTGATGTCTAACTGTTGATAATCCTCTGTGTATATAGGGTTATTGATGTTAGCATCGGTCGTATTTTCCCAAAATGACCTCAAGAATTCTTCACGCCAGTTATATGCTAAACGTACTTGAATGCCATCTTTTTCATAAAATGCAATAAGGTTTGCACTATCTGAAATGTCTGTTTCAGGGTTATCTACCAGTGAACCTGCAAAGGTGTCATCGAACTCGTGCTCAGTACTTGAGATGGTGTAGTTTGCAATCACACCAAAACCTGTATCGCCAAAAATATGTTGGGCTGTTAATTCAATCCCTTTATATCCTTGCTCATTACTTGAGTTTGCTGGAGCATTAATGGTGAAGTTAAGTAAAGGATCACCAGGTACACCTTCAACAACGACAAAACCTGAGTCATTTAGGTAAACACTGTCACTAGGACCATAGTTGTCATAAATCCATTGACGCATCGCTGTTTTATCCGCAATACCCACTGCATCGACAGCTGCATTCCAGCGATCTCCACCTATTGGCGTATTAACATTAAATGGAATAAAATCAATAGGCTGTGATGTGATAGCATTAGTGATGTTCTTTTTAAAGTACGCAGCAGAAACATAGCTACCATCTGCGTAATACCATTCTAAAGATAAGTCATAGTTTTTCGACTCAAGTGGTAAAACACCAGGATTACCTGAACTACCACCTGCACCTGATAAGTTATGACCTAAACCAGCTGATGTGCCAGCCGACATATCTCCATAATATGGGCGACTGATAGTTTCACTTAACGCAACACGGGCAATCAAATCATCTGTTAGCTCAATGTTGAAGTTAAATGAAGGTAAAGTATGTGAGTATTCTGCTTCACGAGTTTGATAAACAAACTGGTTAACACCATCAACTTGTAAAGGGGTTAAATAAAACTCGGTTTCACCTACCCAAGAATCATAAGATTCGATATCAAGAACTGCTGAAGTGCTCTTTATTTTAGTCTTTTCATAACGAAGACCTAAATGAACATCAAACGGCATAGAACCAATTTCACCATCATAATTATACTGGAAGTATACTGATGTCATTTTTTCTTCTACACGGCGGTCAGTACCTGAAGCATAATCGTTTGATGGACAGAAATTGGTGCCACAAACCGTATTTGCAGGTGTTCCATATAATTCATTAGCAATTGGAACAAGCGTATCAAAATCCCACTTATAATAAGTATCAACTATGTTCCAGTTTGCCGCATCAGAATCTGGGAAATCAAAGTTTCCGTGGTCTAAATCAAGAGCACCATATACGCTAGAGATTGGTAATTGAGAGGCATCGAATACACCTGCACCCATTCCACCCCAGTCGTCACGCTGAATTTGAGGTGCTTCACGGCGATGATTAACTGATTTCATATAACCAGCACCAAAATCAATTGAACCATACTCATTTAACTCATAAGTACCGCTCCATTGTGTTTGGTCTAATTCAATATCTGTTCTATCATTACGGAACCAAGAACCTGCAACTTCCATTAACTCAGGAGCTAGGTTTTCAGAGCCTTTAACTGCAAGTGATGGCATAGTGCCAGTAAAATCTGTAGCCGCGCCTTCACGAATACGCGCCATAATTGACATGGTGTTTGAGCTACCGTACTTGCTGTTTGGTTCTTCTTTCGAAGAAGAAGTATGGTGGTCAAATGCCATATGAAGACTATCATTTACTTGCCAGTCTAAATTGAAACCTAACATAGTGCTCTCTTCACGTGTTGCTGAATCACGAGCACCCATAGATAAATCTTGTAAAGAACCTGTTCCGTAATACTCACTGTAAAGTAAAGGTGAGGCTACTGGGCCATCAGACCACACGTTTTCAGATGGAGCAAAGGTATACCATGCAGAAACATCGTTATATTGAAGATCAACTTCTTTTTCAACGTACATGCCGTCGACAGTTGCACGCATATTATCGTTAATTTGATATTGTAAAACTAAGTGGCTATTTAAACGCGAGCGTTGTTGTTCTTCAAATTTATAAATTGTGGTTTGAGGAACAGAGTAAATTTCATCAGAGCCAGTTGGGCGATTAACTTGGTTTTCCATTGGAACACCACCCCAAGCCGCATTAGCACCATCAGACCAATCTTGATGTTGACGTGCTTCAAATGTGCGCCAGCCAGTGCCTACTTCTGCTTGTTGGCTGCCTGATTCACGTTCAGCATAATTAACTGAAAGCGAAACGCCAAATTTACCATCATCATAAACGTTTGAATAAATTCCTGATAATTCAGGTGTGGCATTGCCATCAGATGTTGAAGTGTCATTCAGCATTTTTACACTGACACTTGCTTTTTCTTCACCAATTGATAGTGGTTTGATCGTATTTAGGTTAATTGTTGCGCCTAAACCACCTGTTGCCAGTTTAGCCTGAGAAGTTTTATAAACTTCTAAACCTGAGATACCCTCAGCAGCTAAATTGTCAAAGTTGAATGAGCGGTCACCTGTTGTATTGGCTAATTGGCGACCATTTAATAATACAAGGTTACGTGAAGAACCAAATCCACGTACTGTTACTTTTTGTCCTTCACCGTTGTTTCTGTCAATGGAAACACCAGAAATACGTTGTAAAGATTCAGCAAGGTTAGTATCTGGGAATTTACCCATATCTTCTGCTGAAATAGCATCCATAATACCTGTTGACGAGCGTTTTATATCCATCGCTTTAATCACAGAGTTTAGGATACCTGTAACTTCAATGACTTCGATGTTTTCATTTTTTTCTTCTTCAGCAGCAAGGGTGGGTGCTATAACCGTTGCTCCTAGTATTAGCGATAAGCATTTTGCTAAATGCGTTCTCTTAAAGTTTGATTGATTCATTATTCTCCCCTAGACAATATTTATTTGTCTTTTTGTTTGTTTTGGTAGCGCTTCCATATAGAGGTAAAAATTTTTTACAAATTAATTGAAAGCGCTTACATAAGTTATGTTAGTTTTAACATTAGGTCAATAAAAAAATAGAAAAGATTGTTAATTATATTAGAGCTTATACTCATTTATTTTCGACTTATTGTTTGAAGCTAAATGAATGATTTTAAGTGAATAGCCACTAATCTATTTAGTGGCTTTCAAGTGATGATTTATCTTTTATTTTGAATGAGCTACCTAAAGCTATAACGCATGCCTAAGGTATATCTAGCACCATATTGACGGGCAAAAAGAAACTGCTTTTCATACCTACCGAAGCCTTGCTCTGTTTCGTTGTTTAGGTTTAATCCTTCAAAAAATACGGTAAGATTTTCATCGATATCGTAATTTATACTCATATCCATTTGACCAAATTCCTTGGCAAATTGTGGAGGATTATCTGAAGAGCCTTGTGACTGTCCTACACCTATTAAATATTCATCTCTCCATGCATAAGTGACCTTTACAGATAACTCATCTTTTTCGTAAAATAATTGAAAGTTAGCTGAGTCACTTAAGCCTGTTAGCGGCGTTTGAGGTGCTAAATCTGATACGGATTCAACCTTAGTAATGTCATCAACATCAAACTCTACATCACCATCAACAAATGTCGCATTGGCACCAAAACCGAAACCTGTATCACCAAAAAAGTGTTGAATAGCTAATTCAAAGCCATCAACTGTTTTGCCATCGGGTGTATTAAAAGGACGGGTAATATCCCACTGCATTAATGGATCATCACTTGCTGGTTCTATATAGCCTTGGCTATTCAAAGTAGCACCATTAAGTTGCATTTGTGCAAATATTTCATCATTTGTAGGGTCACCACCTAAATCAGCGATTGCCTGATTCCAACGAGCCCCCTGATAAATATCACGCATGTCTTCAACAGATGTTGTTATTGTTTGACTACTTATGAAGTTTTCAACGTCTTTTCTAAAGTAACCAATAGCTGCATAGCTGCCTTCGGCATAATAATACTCTAGCGATAGATCTAGGTTAGTTGCTTCGTATGGGTTTAAATTAGTGTTTCCTTCACCACCTATACGAGAGTTTGGACGCGTACTTGCACCTAAAGATCTACCACCTGCTAATGCACCTAATGGTGCGCGAGTGATACTTTTTCCCCAAGAGGCACGAGCAACAATCTCTTCAGTAATATCAATTTTTACATCAACCATAGGTAAAAATACATCATGTTCACCTTCAAGCGATAAAATAGTATTTTCACCGGGCTGGTATTGTGTATGCCATTCACTTCCACCTTTCCACCAAACTTCGGTGGGAATTGGTTGTAAAACATTGCTTGTTACATCTGTTTGTTCGTATCTAAAACCAAGGTTCACTTGCACTGGTAAGTCAGCAACTTCAAACTCCCAAAAAGACGAGGCATAAATACTAGTAGTGTGTTCATCAACAGATCCTTGTGACGTCACGCTACCATCTCGGTAAGGGTCGGTACTAAAGTAATCATCACCTAATAAATCGCTATTTAAAAAGGCTTCTGAACGGGCAACAGCTTCATCAAAGTCAAAACTATAATAATAACCTGCACCAATAGGGTTATCGCCATTTGAAAATGCATCTAAAAAGCCATCAGTATTATTGTATTCAAACATACCATCAGGGAAGGCTGCAGAATAATTAGGATTAAAAAGGAAACCGCCAATTAATCCACTCCATGCGCTAGAGCCACCCATTGTTTGCTCAGTACGAGCAAGTCCAACTTTTATGGAGATTAAAGATGAGTCATTAGGATTTTCCCATGAACCATCAATTTGTAACTGATCTATTTCAGATTTGCCTGGGCTATGAATGAACTGACTAAAATGTGAATCCATTTCACTAGGTAAAAGGGTGGTTGTGCCGTTTTTCCAAAAAATAGTTCCTTGAGGGATATCGCCAGTTCTAAAATCATAATGTTTGCTTACCAACTGATCTGAGCCAAATACTAAGGAGCCAGTACCGTTCATACCTGAATCTTTGCCATTATCAGCTTTGTTTTCTGAATTATGGTAATCAAGAGAAATGACAATATCATCTGTAGCATTCCATTCTATATTAAAACCAAGTGAACTTTCTTTTGTTTCCGTTGTATTTCTACTTGCTGTATAAGACCCATCATTTCCAGCTAAATCAGCAAACAAGACGGTACCATTTTCATCTAACTCATAAGCTTTAATATTTCCACCATAATCGTGCCATTGCCCCCAGCCGATGGAGTTATTGCCTGTAATTGATTGTCCCATCGTATAATCTAGCGTCAAAATAACACTATCGATAGGTGCATACTGCAAAGTTACATTTGCATTAGTTCTTTCTCTTTGAACATCAGCAATATTGTAATTCATATCTCGAGGGAAAAATGCCCCTGCTGCGGCATTAGCATCTCGATTATCAATTACCTTATCAGCATCTAAGCTTGGTAATTGGCTATTGCTTTGGAATTGCCACCCTTGGATGCCAGCAGATTGTTGCTGAAAGTCACGTTCCTGATGTGAGAAAGCTATGGCAAAACCAAAGGTATCATCTGCGTAGGTATTGCTATACATTCCCGAAAATTCTGGGGTTAGATCATCACCTTCTTCATTTGAAGTATCAAAAATTCCTTTTCCAGAAACGACAAATTTTTCACCAGGGCTTTGGAAAGGTTTCATTGTCACAATATTAACCGTAGCCCCTAAGCCACCACTTGGATTTTCAGCTCGTGCAGTTTTATGTACTTCTAGTGAGCTAACACCGTCAGAAGATAAGTTTTCCAAACTGTATGAGCGAGAATTACCTGTACCTGGCATTTGGCGACCATTTAAGGTGATTAAGTTAAAGTCTGGTCCAAAACCACGTACAGTTATTTGACTGCCTTCGCCGTTTGAGCGACTGACAGAAACACCTGTAATACGTTGTAAAGATTCAGCTAAGTTAGTATCTGGAAACTTACCCATATCTTCAGCAGAAATTACGTCCATTACACCAGAGGCGCTTCTTTTAAGTGCCATTGAGCGAGTTAAACTGCTCATAATACCGGTGACTTCGATGATTTCTATTTCATCTTGTGTTTTTGTTTCATTTAGTTGTTCTGCTTCATTAGCAAAAATTTGATGCGAAAACCCTGTTGCTAAAATGGCTGAAATGCAAACAGCTAAGTGCTTTTTAGAATATATTGAATGTTTCATTTTACCCTACTTACTTAAAATTAGTTTTATTAACGATGGCTGTTGCCAGCCATGCAACTTTTCTTAATTACGTGTTTACTGAGTCGTTATCGCAACATTGTCGACTCGATAAACCGCTCCGTCACCCGTTCCCCAAGCAGGGAAAATCATTAAAACATCGATTGCACTGATATCTAATCCAGCGTTAAAGAGATCTTGTAAAGAAAAGGTATAGGTTTGCCATTCACCAACAACGGGAACTTTCCCTTCTTGACTAGCTGATAGTGGTAATTCAACAGCTGTTGAAGCATCACCTGATTCTATTTTAAATAACCAGGTTGAAGATGCATTAAGTGGTGCTGAAACAACTTTAACATCAAAAGTGACTACACCTGTTTGTAATATTGAACTTGCGTCAAAATACACATTATCGTTAGCTAAAAAACCCATTACCGTAGGTGCTGAACCAATAACAAATTCTGCAACCATGCTATGTTCAGCATCATCTTCTTCTTCAGTAGGGGTTGAACCACCACAACAGTCCCAAATTGGCCATTGTGAATTTTGGGCATTATCGTAAATAGTAAGACCTTGAGGTGTAGGAACACTCGTAGGATCATAAATCATTACATTATCAAGACGATATGTAGCACCATCTCCAGCGCCCCAAGCAGGGAATACCATTAGCACGTCGATTTGACTAATGTCTAAACCTGCCTCAAATAGCGACTTTAAAGAATAAGTATAAGTTTGCCATTGACCGACGGTTGGGTTTACACCCTCTTGACTGGCTGATAATGCTAATTCAACAGCTGAAGAAGCATCGCCTGCTTCTATTTTAAATAACCAAGCTGCATTAGCATCATTTGGCTCATTAATGACTTTCATTTCAAATTGGACTACACCATTATTTAATAAAGCTGATGCATCAAGATAGACATCATCTTCAGCTAACAAGCCCATTACTGTAGGAGAAGTTCCGATAACAAACTCTGCTGTTAAGCCATGTTCAGTATCATCATTTTCAACAGTCGGTGTAGAACCACCACAACAATCCCAGATACTCCATTTGTCTAATGGTTTATCATCAAATAATACAAAACCTTTAAAACCACTTGAGGCATTTGGATCATATATTTTTACATTATCAACACGATAAACAGCCCCATCTCCGCTTCCCCAAGCAGGGAAAATCATGAGAACGTCAAGCGCACTAACATCCAAACCTGCATTGGCTAAATCCGACAAGTTAAAAGTATAGGTTTGCCATTGGTCTGCAACCGGGCTAACCCCTTCAACGCTATCTGATAAAGGCAACTCAACCGCTGAAGCCGCATTATTAGCTTCAATTTTAAATAACCAAGCTGCGCTAGCATCGGTTGGCATTGAAGTGACTTTCATGTCAAATTGCACAACACCATTGGCTAAAATACTGGTTGCATCAAAAGGAGCGGGAGCATCAGTATTGTCTGCACGTGAGATAAAGCCCATAACAGTTGGATTTGCGCCAATAGAAAATTCAGCGACATTGCCATGTTCATCACCATCCATTTCTATGGTTGGTGTAGAACCTCCGCAACAATCCCACATTGGCCAGCTTGTGTTTTCATTATCAGTAAATATTACAAGTTCTGGAGAAGCGCCTATATCACCTTCAATTGATAAGTTGGTAATATTGTAAACAGCACCGTCACCAGCACCCCAATCAGGGAAAACCATAACTACATCGATGGCACTAACATCAAGGCCTTTATCGGCAAAAGCAGATAATAGAAAGGTATAGGTTTGCCATTGACCAACAACGGGATCCACACCTTCAATACTTTCATTTAATTTAAAATCAGCAGCGGTGCTTGCATCTTGACTTTCTACTTTGATATTCCAAGCGGCACCTGCGGTTGGCGCAGTATTTAGTTTCATGTCAAAGGTAATCACACCATTAACATCTAATAGGGGAGATGCATCAAAAGGTGTAGCTTGACCGTTAGGATCTGTAATAAATTCGTCTCTTGAAATAAATCCGACAACTGTTGGTTGAGATCCAATCACAAATTCTATAACGTCACCTTTGTCTTCATCTGCAATGATCGCAGGAGAAGAACCGCCACAACAATCCCATGCAGGCCAGTTAGGGTTTAATGAGCCAGAAAAAATAGTTAAGTTTTGCGCTTCACCAGTGGATGGGGGAGAAGGGATTGGGGCTTTACCTTGAACTAGAGCATCTGCTAAATCATCGTAACCTGCTCTTACAGTTTCACAACCTTTTCCTGTTTCAGGATTCTGTTGACATTGATAAACACGTATATAGTCAATTTCAAAAATTTGACCATTTGCAAATGCTTCGGGATCAACACCTAAGTTATTAGTATTTTCAGCCCAATCTCCGCCTACAGCGTTATTTAAAATCATGAAAAATTGTTGATCATAAGGAGTATTATCCCAATGAGTTGTCAGTTCTCCTGTTGTTTGGTCAAAATATTCAGAGAACCAACCTTGGTGAGCTAAGCCAACAGCTTCATCTTTGCTATTATATCGAACTTCAGACCTTCGCTGAGTAGCATATAAGTAATTATCAACATACCAGCGAATTTCACCTTCTTGCCATTCAATAGCATAAACATGGAAGTCATCAGCAGGGTTTACGCCATCAGGTAAACTGTAAGATTTTCCAGAATGAGAATTATTCGGCCACTCTTTACCGTAATGTAGGGTGCCATGGATATTATTTTCTATAATGCCTTCATTATTGACAGTTTTTAAATTAACCGTTTCAAGAATATCTATTTCACCTGATTTAGGCCATCCACCATATCTTTCATCTGTTGGTAGCATCCAAAATGCAGGGAAACTACCTTGTCCGAAGGGCATTTTCGCTCTTATTTCAAAGCGACCATATTTAAAATCGGCTTTATTTTTACTTATGATTCGGGCGGATGTATAAGGTAATGTAGCATTTTCTTCAGCTGGTAATGCAACCAACTTCAGAGTACCATCACTCACAAATGAATTTTCAGCGTTCTCAGTGTAACATTGCTTTTCATTGTTACCCCCACCCCAACAGTCCACTTCATGAGTCCAGTTCTGAGAATTAATGGTTTCACCATCAAACTCGTCACTCCAGACCATTTCCCAATCGCTGACTGGTTGTTGAGGATCTATTTTAGTTGAATCTGTTTTAGTTTTAGCGCCACCACACCCTAGAAGTGATAGTGTTAAAACTAAAGTAAACAATAGGGTAATTTTTTTTGTAACTCTGATCATGATGTTTCCCCGAATTAACAGTTTTCTAATTTTTACATTAGCTCTTGGAAGCGCTTCCAACGCAAATAAATAAATAAATAAATAAATATATTATTTTTCTGGAAGCGCTTCCAGAATATAGTTTAGTTTATAAGCAAGATCAATAGTAAATGAAATTATTCGCGTAGCTTTTTATTGATATTTTAATCACATTGAGTCTTTGTTGTAATAGTGATTTGATTTTCATGGATAATGATCGTTTCTAAACGAGCTATGTTTCACAAGTTATGATGAATCAAAATAAGCTTAATCAAGAAAGTGCTTTATGTATTTCAGTGATTTTTTGTTCATCTAGTTGATACCACCTCATCACCCAAGCAACTAAGAAAGAACCTATCGCAGGGAAAATTGTGAATGACAATAATATGCCATGTAAGGTATTTTCGTTTTGTTCAATATCAGCTTGATAGCCATAGTAGGCTAATAACCAGCCAGCTAATGCACCACCAACAGCAACACCTAATTTTATGAAAAACACGACAGCAGAATACACCATGCCTGTGATGCGAATGCCTGTTTTCCAGTGACCATAGTCTATCGTGTCAGCCATTTTTGCCCATAACAAAGGGGTTGCCATCTGCAGAAAGAAACTCCACAAAAAGAACATGATAAAAGCTAAATAAATTTGCTCTCGTCCAATAAAATAGCTGAACACACAAATGCTGGCAGCAATCGTTTGTAGGGCAATATAGGCTTTTATTTTACAGACTTTTTTGGCAAGTGTTTGTGATAACGCGCATCCTAAAATACTGGCAATCATGCCTAAGGTCATAAACAAAGTGATTAATTCACTTTTACCTAAGTAATATTTGACATAATAAACGGCTAGGGTGCCGCGCAGCACTTGCCCACTTAATAACAATAATCCTGCTAAACAAAGAATACGCCATTGGTCGTTTTGCCATAAGGCATGAAGTTCTTGTTTGAATGAAGACTTCTGATTTTTAGGTACAGCCACGCGCTCTTGTGTGCCTGCAAAGCACAGTAAAAACAAGATCACACCCAAAACACTCATGGCTAACATAGCTTGTTGATAACCAAGCGCTTTATTATCAGCGCCAAACCAATCAACAAGCGGCATAGTGCCTGCGGCCACAATTAATCCACCGAGCATGCCAAAAACAAAACGGTAAGATTGCACCGAAACTCGTTCTTTGGGATCGGCAGTTAACACTCCGCCTAAAGCGGAATAGGGTATGTTAATCGCTGTGTAAACTAGCATTAACAAGGCATAGGTAATAAACGCGTAAATTAATTTCCCGTTTTCAGATAAATCAAAAGAGGTGAAAGCTAACACGCTCGCTAGCCCAAAAGGTAAAGCTAGCCATAAAAGATAAGGACGAAATTGTCCCCAGCGCGTGTTGGTTCTATCGGCAAGTGCCCCCATTAAAGGATCAGTGATTGCATCGAAAATACGAACAACTAAAAACAAAGTACCTACCACTGCCGGAGATAAACCAACAACATCGGTATAGTAAATAAGCAGAAACATCATCACAGTTTGGAAAATAATATTACTGGCAGTATCTCCAAGGCCGTATGCTATTTTTTCTTTTATGGTTAGATTGAGCATATTGTTACTCTTATTTAATATTTTTTCTAATGAGTTAACAATTCATTGTTGGATCTGTCAACTGGATTCATTTAAAGCATAGCAGTAATTTATGTTCTGCTATTGAGTAAAGCTTTATAGGCATGACCGCTTGCTTTAATGGTGCGTTGTTGAGTTTGATAATCAACATAAACAATGCCGAAACGTTTGGCATAACCTAACGCCCATTCAAAATTGTCCATTAAACTCCAAGCAAAATATCCTTTTATATCGACCCCTTGGTTTATCGCATGGTCAACGGCTAATAAATGGCTTTGAAAATAATCAATGCGGTTTTCATCATGCACAGCGCCATCAATTAATTCATCAGGCATGGCCGCACCATTTTCGGTAATATAAACTGGCGGTAATTGATAGGTGTTATTCAGTGATATTAATAACTCTGAAAAAGCTTGCGGGTATATTTCCCAGCCCATATCCGTTAATGGCACGTTAGTTGGTTCAAGCTCCTGATAGATATTTTCTAGATCCGCTTGATAAACCGCTCGGGTATAATAATTAATGCCAATAAAATCGAGTGGTTGCGAGATAATCGATAAATCATCAGGTGCTATCTCTGGATGATGCTCTGGCGGTAATTGCGATAAAATGTGTGGATATTGGCCATCTAAAATCGGCTTGATATACCATTGATTAAAATAATCATCAGCAAATGATGCCGCAGCTTGATCTTCTTTTGAGTTCGTTTTGGCATAGCAAGGAGTAAAATTTAATACGATACCGTTTAACGTTTTTGGGCTTAACTCTGCTAACACTTGCATGGCTAAACCATGCGCGAGCAACAAATGATGCGCCGCTTTTTTACCAAATTCTTTTCCTTTGATACCTGGCGCATGCACACCTATTTCATAGCCTAAATAGGCACTGCAAAAGGGTTCATTTAAGGTGGCGTAAGAATATACTCTATCGCCAAAAGCAGTAATGACTGCTCTTACATAGTGTTGAAATTTAAAGGCGGTTTCTCGATTAAGCCAACCGCCTTTATCTTCAAGGTGCTGTGGAAGATCCCAATGATAAAGAGTGACAAATGCCTTGATATTGTATTGCTTTAATTTATCCAATATTTGGGTGTAAAAGTTCATGCCTTGCTGATTAACACTGCCATCTTCATTCATCACTCGTCCCCAAGCAATCGAAAGTCGATAAGCATCAACATTAAGGTTGTTGATCATATCAATGTCTTGAGACCATAAATTGTAGTGATCGCAAGCTACATCGCCATTGGAATGATCAGAAATATTACCTGAAATGGCACAAAATGTGTCCCAAATGCATGGTGCTCTGTGCTTTACTCCACCTTCAATTTGAAAGGAAGCCGTAGCAACACCATAGGTGAATTGTTTAGATTTCATTAAAGAATGATCAGGTAATTTTAGTTTCATTTTAATTATATATTTCTGTTTGTTGAGGCTTGTTTGTCAAAATCCGCTTCGCTTTGATATAAAAAATGACGAATTGGAAGCGCTTCCAATTTATAGTGATTATTTTTAAAGGTCAACAACTTTCAAATCACATTAATGTTTCTCAAATGTACAGAGCATGATTTTTTATTGTTTTAGGTATATTATCGACAGCTCTCGTTAAAAAGGCTGAATTTGTCGGAACTGTATTTGTGATCTTTAAGTTTTCAGGTGAAAATCAAGTTGTTGCGCGATACAAACTTGCCATAGTAGGTGTGTTTATAGCGATAATACTGACCGCTTTATCTGTCTCAAGTTATCGTTATTTTACTGAAATAGCATCTTTCGAACAAAATGAATTAGCGAAACTTGTTCAGCACTCAAATAATATCGAAGCTCAATTGTCTAAAGCGCTGCAATCGCTTGAAGCTATTCAGCGTTTTGCTAACTACGGTTTGAATTTTCCTGAAGAGTTAGCTCCAACACCTAAATTTAAGCAAGATAACGATTACTTTTACCTTGATAAAGTCGAGCATGATTTCATTGAGCATCGTCAACATATTAGCGCTAATATTACCGGTATCGGTCAAATCTCATCTTTTGATGAGGCGCTAAAGCAAGAATTAGCCATGGCAAATTTGCTAACACCTGCATTTATTACGGCACAAAATATTAATCCTTCAGCCAATTGGTTTTCTTATATTTCAGCGCAACATTTTATTAGCTTATATCCGTGGATTGGGCGAAAAAACTGGCAATATTCTGACAGATTGCTCCATCGAGAGTACTTTAAACGCGTGAGCTTAACTTCTTCTTACGATAAGAAGCCTATTTGGTCAGAACCTTATATTGGTACTTCAGGACAAAGTTTATACATTGCTATTGCCGCAGGCGTGTTTCGTCAAAAAGCCTTTACTGGCGCGGCAGTGATAAATATTAATTTAGCTAAGTTATATAGCGGGTTAATTAGCGATTTAAATATTGAATCACAAGAGCAATCACATTACGTGTTAATAAATACCGCTGAACAATTACTCGTTCAGTTTGATGAGGCAGATGATCCCATCAATCAAACTATCAATTGGCAAGAAAAACTACCGCATGAACTGCGAGAGTTAAGTTATGAACAGCTTAATGATAATGTGCCGTCATTTGTTCACAGTGGATGGCTCATTCAACATCACCGCTTAGAAATAAATGATTGGATGCTAGTTAAATACCAACCGTATGATGATTTTTATGCACCCATTTCAACACGATTTATTTGGCTGTTTTTCTTATTGTTAATAGGGCAACTTACTGTTTTATTAGCGGTTTATTTAGTGACACGAAATACGTTCATAAAGCCAACTCAGCATTTCATCAGTCATATTGCCCATAGTGCCAAAGGAGATCACGGTAAAATATTACCTCCTGAAGGTTGGCAACATTGGTTTAATGTTGTTGGTGATATTTTTAGCCAAAACCGCAGTTTATTACAGCAATTAAAAGATCAAAATAATATTTTAGATAGGCGAGTAGCCGAAAAAACTCAGGCATTAGTGGAGAAAAGCCAACAGCATCAGCAAGACTATGCAATTTTACGTTCGGTTATGGATGCTATTCCTGATTATCTTATCTTTAATAATGTTGATGGCGAAGTGATCGGTTGTAACCTAGCGTTTGAAAAATTTGCCAACAAGAAAGAGTCAGAAATTTTAGGTAGAAAAGCGGGTACGTTTATTCGAAATGAATTAGGGCAAGCTTTACTCGATGCGGCTGAGCATGCAGAGTCTATCGAAAGTCAGCATGGCATTTTCCAAGTTATTGAAACCGTTGATAATACCTATGAACTTTTCGTGCTAGATTTTTATAATCAAGCCCATCAGGTGCTGGGCACAATTGTTATTATTCGTGATGTGACTGAGCAATATGCGATTAATAGTGCTTTAGCGACAGCAAAAGAACAAGCCGAATTAGCGAACAAAGCGAAAAGTCAGTTTTTAGCGAATATGAGTCATGAGATCAGAACACCGATCAATGCCATTCAAGGCATGCAGTCTCTTCTAGAACAAACAGCGTTAACGAATCAACAACGTCAACACTTATTTAATGCCCAAAGTGCTTCTGATGCCTTATTACACTTGGTCGACGAATTACTCGATTTAGCTAAAATCGAATCAGGTAATATGTCTATTTACCAAGCGAATTGTTGTTTAGATAGTATCGTCAATCAAGCGGTTAAATTAAATATTGGCAGTATTAATCATCAAGCGGTTAAATTAAATATTGCTATTGCCGCCAATGTTCCAACAACCATTTTTAGTGATGAAATGCGTTTAGTACAAGTGTTAAGTAACTTATTAAATAACGCGATTAAATTCACCGCCCAAGGTGAAATTTCATTAGCAGTTGATGTCATTGCCAAAAGTGAGGAGGATTCTCTCATCCGCTTTTGTGTCACTGATACGGGCATTGGTATCGCCAAAGAGAAACAAGCCCGTTTGTTTGAAGCCTTTATGCAAGCTGATGAATCGATGACAAGATTATATGGCGGTTCAGGGTTAGGTTTATCAATTTGTCAGCGTATTGTTAAATTACTGGGCGGTGAAATTAAACTGACCAGCGATACCAACCAAGGTGCTGAGTTTAGTTTTGTTATCCCATTTAAATCGGTTAAGCAAGCCTTTGAATTTGAGCAATACTCAGCGGTACATACTTTTAGCTTATCATGTCAATTGCCTGTTAATGTCATCGAGTTATTTGAGCAATTTAACTACACTCATCAACAGTTATCCGAACTTGCAGAAGTGAAAGAAAAAGCTCAACTTGGGGTGAATGTTTTATTTTTATCGATAGATGAAATCTATGAACAACATTGCCAGTTTTTAGCGACAGAGCTTGCATGTTCTACAAAAGATAAAGATCCTAAACAACAATGTGTTGTTGCTATATGCCAAGCGGTTGATATAAAAGAAGTTAATCAAGCTTATGATTTATTAGAGCGTTTTAACATTCCGTATGTTATTTGCGAAGAGCCTATGTATCGCTTTGGATTAATGAACATTTTGCAATCTTTATCTCATCAAGAAACCTTCGCAGATATTTCCGACGAAGCACCAAGCCCTCAATTAGATGACAAGCTAACGAAAGCGTCAGATTTATTTGGTATTAACATATTGTTAGTTGAAGATAACTTAGTGAATCAATTAGTTGCCAAAGAGTTATTAAAAGCGATGAAAGCTGACGTTGTTTTAGCTGAAAATGGCCAACAAGCTTTAGATGTTTTAGCAAAAGAAACTTTTGACGTAGTTTTGATGGATATTCAAATGCCTGTCATGGATGGGCTCACCGCAACTAGGCTGATCAGGGAGCAAACGAAATTTGCTCATCTACCTATCATTGCCATGACCGCTCATGCTCGACAGGAAGATAAAGATAACAGTTTTTCAGCAGGCATGAACATGCATATTGCAAAACCAGTAAAAGCTGAAACTTTATTAAAAAGCATTTTATCTCTATTGAAAGATCATGCTAAGAGCAAGTGAAGAGTGAAGAGTAAATAAAGTAAAATAAGAAGTTATTTTAACTTGAGTGTGTGT